>ONEP01000240.1 GCA_900316875.1 Candidatus Ruminimicrobium bovinum | reverse complement strand
TTGTTTTGTAGTGTCGTTGGTATGGTCGTTTCCATACCTCAATACTTCCATACATCTATACCTCAAAATTTTTCGGAGAAAAATTTTTAATGAATTTTTCTGTACTCATGTCCGCTTATTATAAAGACAATCCTCAATGGCTTAAACAAGCTATTGATAGTGTTTTGAATAATACAGTTAAACCAAGCCAAATAGTTTTGGTAGTTGACGGACAAATACCAAATGAGCTTGAACAAGTCATAAATGAATATAGAGATAGTTTGGATATTTTACGGCTTGAAAAAAATTCAGGGTTAGGAATAGCACTTCAACAAGGTCTTTTAAAATGTAAATATCCGTTGGTTGCAAGAATGGATAGTGACGATATTAGTTTGCCTAACAGGTTTGAACTGCAACTAAAAGAATTTGAAAATAATCCTAATTTAACAATAGTTGGTGGTTATATACAGGAATTTGATTCTCAAACTAACGAAAAAACATCAATAAGAAAAGTACCTTTGGAAGATATGCAGATAAAACAATACTTAAAGATTCGTTCTCCTTTTAATCATCCGACGGTAATGTTTAAAAAAGAAGATATTTTAAAGGCAGGCAATTATCAAACATTTTACCAAATGGAAGATTATTACTTATGGGCACGGCTTGTTAAAGCAAATTATCAAATGAAAAATATTCCCGAAATACTTTTAAATTTCAGAACGGATAAAAATATGTTTGCTCGTCGTGGAAGTTATAAATATTTTAAAAGTAACAAAGAAGTTTCAAAGCAAATGTTAAAAATGAAAATAATAAATTATCCGTATTATTTGTTCAATATAACAGTTCGCTTTATTACACAAGTATTAATGCCAAATAATATAAGAACTTTATTCTATAAAAAGGTGTTGAGATAAGAATATGAAAATAGGGATATTAACTCATTATCAAGTTCATAATCATGGTGCAATTTTACAAATGCATGGCTTATATAATACTTTAAAAATTTTAGGACATATTCCTTATATACTAACATATAACAAAAATTTTGATTTTATAGAGAAAGAACTTTCAAATAAATACAATATATCGTTAAAATCTATTCCGTTTTACTTAAAATATTTAAAACAACAAGGAATAGCAAAAACAAAATTCAATATAGAAAAACACAAAATACTAAATAATTTTAAAGAATCAAATTATAATTTTTTGCCTTTATATCCCAATCAACAAGAATTGGATGCCGTTTGTATAGGAAGTGATGAAGTTTGGTCGTTAGAAGCTGGAGTAAATATAATGATGTATTCCCATACAATAACTACGCCTTTAATTTTTGCTTATGCTCCTGTGTTTGGACAAACAAATATTGAAGAAATAAAAAAACATGGCTGTTATGAAATTATAAAATCAGGTTTAGAAAGATTTAATTTTCTTTCTGCACGAGATTTATCTTCTGCACAAACTATTAAACAAATATTAAACAAAGAAATTCCTATATTGTGTGATCCTGTTTTATTATATGGATATAAAGAAGAACAAAATTTACCTTGCAATAAAATTCCAAAAGAAAAATATTTACTTGTTTATGCTTATGATAACAGATTAAATGATAAAAAAGAATATGAAAATATTATAAAGTATGCAAAAGAAAATAATTTAAAAATAATTTCTCCCGGATTTTATCACAATTGGGTAGATGAAAATATAAATGTAACACCAATAGAGCTAATAAATATATTTAAAAAGGCACAATGTGTAGTTACAGACACTTTTCATGGTAGTGTTTTATCAATCTTAACTAACAAACCTTTTGCTTGTTTTGTTAGAAATTCAAACACAAACAAAATAAATTTTCTATTAAATCAATTTAATGCTTCTCAGGCAAAACTTGATAATTGGGATGATTTAAATAATACACTAACACAAAATTTTGATTGGTCAAAAGTAAATTCTTTAATAGAACAAGAAAGGCAAACAGCCATGCAATATTTAGGGAAAGTTGTGAATAATGAATAATTGCATAGAAAATAATTTATCGTGTACAGGATGTTCTGCTTGTTATGTGGTGTGTCCTACAAAAGCCATAAAAATAGAACTATTGCAAGATGGTTTTTATACTGCAGTATTAGATAAACAGAAATGTGTTGATTGCGGTAAATGTGTAAAAGTTTGTCCTAAATTTATTGATAATTCTTCTATAAATAAATTTGAAAATTTACCTTTATATGCAAGTTGGAGTTTAGATAACTCCGTTCAACAAAGTTGCAGCTCAGGCGGAATAGCTTTTGAATTTGCAAGATATGGTTTAGATAATGGTTATAAAATAGCAGGTGTTGTTTACGATTATGCAGAGCAAAAAGCAAAAACAATTATAGTTGATAATTTAAAAGATTTGGAATTGCTAAAAGGTTCAAAATATTTACAAAGCAATTGTTCACAAAGTTTTGATGAAATAATAAAAAGTAATGATAAATTTATAGTGTTTGGAACACCTTGCCAAATAGCAGGTTTAAGTTTAGTTGCCAAACAAAACAATTGTAGGGATAAACTAATATTAATAGATTTTTTCTGCCATGGAGTTCCAACATATTTAATGTGGAACAAGTTTTTAGAATACATAAAAAAATAAAAGAAAATAGAAGAAGTAAAAAACTTAAGTTTTAGAGATAAAAAACCTGGTCGCCATAGTTACACAACGAAAATAAATGACTTTTTTATAAAAGAGAATAAGAATCCGTTTTATACATTATTTTTCAGTAATTTGTTATTAAATGACAGCTGCTATAATTGCAATGCAAAAAGTTCTTTTGATTTTGCGGATATCAGAATAGGCGATTTTTGGGGTTCAACTTTTGATAATAGAGAAGATGGTATATCAACATTAATACCTATAACCAATAAAGGCAAAAAAATTATAGAAGAATTAAAACTAAATAACGAAATAACTTTACTGGAACAAAAACATAATGTTTGTTTTAAAGCACAATCCGCATTTAAACAATATTCTATAAATAAAAATACAAGAATCAATCTTTTCAATTTAATAAAGCAAAATAACAATATAACAGATATTGTAAAAGAATATGTAAAATCTCTATCTCTAAAGAAAAAAGTATATTGTAAAATAAAACAAATTTTACCGATTTCATTAAAACAAAAGTTAAGATTTGTATATCACAAGGTTGTAGGATGAAGAAAATAGTTTATTGTATATCAACATTAAGAAAATCCGGACCTGTTATTGTTTTATATAACATAGTTAAAAATTTAGATTTAACAAAATATAAGCCAATAATAATAACATTATCTAAAGAACTGCAAGATACAATGATAAACGATTTTCAAAGTTTAAATATTGAAATTGTTCAATTAAATTTAAGTAGATTAAAAGGGTTTGTCTTTGGAGGAATTAAACTAAAAAAAACAATACAGAAAATAAATCCCAATGTAATTCATTGTAATGGTTTTAGAGATATTTTATTGACTGGCTTGTTTATAAGTAAAAAATATAAAAAAATGGCAACAATTCATTGTGATTTTGCGATTGATTATGTTTTAAAGTATGGTTTTTGTATTGGAAAGATAATGTCTTTTTTGCAGAGAAAAATTCTTTCAAAATTTAATAATAGAATTGCTGTTTCTGGATTATTATCAATGATTTTAAATAAAAAATATTCAAAAATGAAATTTGATTATGTTGATAATGGTATAGATACCGAATATTTCAAACCTATAGAAAATAAAATTGAATTGAAAAAAAAGTTAAACTTACCAACAGATAAAAAAATATTTATTTGGTGTGGTTCTTTTATAGAAAGAAAAGATCCGATAACGTTAGTAAATGTTATAAAACAGATAAAAAATGAAAATTTATTTTTTGTTTTTTGTGGAGCAAGAGGACAACTATTAGAAATATGTAAAAAGGAACTTAATAATTATAAAAATGTTTTATTTACAGGTTATGTTAATAATGTAAAAGATTATCTACAATCAAGTGACTTTTATGTTTCCACTTCTTTATCCGAAGGATTTCATTTAACAGTTTATGAATCTTTAGCTTGTGGATTACCGGTTATATTAACAAATATTCCTGTTTATAATGAATTAAAAAGTAATAAGATTGGATTGTTTTTTGAAATTAAAAACATAGAAACCTTGAAAAACAAAATAAATACTATTTTGGATATAGATTATAAATTATATTCAAATGTCTCAGTTAATTTAATACAAAATAAGTTTTCTGCAAAATTAATGAGTTATAAATATCAGAAATTTTATAATTAGGATTAAAATTTGACATATTTTATTATTTTAATAATTTTGATTTGTTTTGAATATTTTACGATATCTTTTTGTACTTTAGATAATGAAAAAAGAGATAATATTTTCTTATTATTATCATTTATACAATGTGTTTTGTTTTTGGGCTTAAGATCAGATATTATTCCTGATTCTGAAAAATATTTTTATATTTACGAAATGATTGGTAGACAAAGATTAGATATGATTTTTAATGTGTTTAATTTTGAAAAAGGATATGTAATATTTAATAAGATAATTTATACTATATTTGGTGATAATAGAGTTATATTTTTTTCATCATGTGCAATTTTGTGTTGTTTGCCAGTATTTCTTTTAATAAAAAAATTTGATACTAATAAATTATTACCGATTCTTATTTGGTGTATTTTTAATGGTTTAAACACTGCACTTATTAATATTCGTCAATCAATAGCAATAGGAATAATTTTATTAGCTTATTACATAATAGTTCGTAAAAAATTAATTCTATCTTTTACATTGGTATTAATTGCTGCAAATTTCCATAAATCAGCAATATTTTTATTGATTATTTTTCCATTATACTTTGTTTCAGAAAAAATAGAATTATCAATTCGTAATATATTATTATTCATACCGATATTTACAATTATTTTTATATTTAGTGATCAAATATTTAATTTTTTATTAGAAAATACAATAGATTCTTATTATTCATATACAAATTATCATCTACATAATACGCTTGGTGCATATTTGTATATTTTTATTACGTTCGTAATATTTTTATTTTCTTGGTTAATTTACACTAAAAATTTTAGGAAATTTTCATCCATTAAATTTATGGAATGGTCTTTCTTTTTATATTTGTTATTAACAGGTTTTTTATTTTACCTTATATCAATTAAAAATGGTTTAAATAGAATGGCTTTATATTTTGTTTCTATTTATATTTACATAATTCCACAATGTTTTAAAACTATAAGTGCAAATAAAAATATAAAAGCGATAATGTTAATAATATTGTTTATTTGTTTTGGTATGGTAATTAGTGGAATGTATTTTTTACCATCAAGTTTTGCTATAGGAAAATATCAAACTATTTTTGACTAGTTTTTTTAGAAAAAAGAATAAATTAATTCTAAAAAATATAAATATATTAGGAGTATAAAAATGTTAAATGTTAGAAATTTTACTAATTTCGATATAAAATTTTTGCAACAAAAAGAGCTTGAACTTTTAGAACAATTTGTAAATATTTGCAATAAAGAAAAATTGCAGTATTATGTTTTAGGCGGAACAATGTTGGGAGCAGTTAGGCATAAAGGTTTTATCCCTTGGGATGATGATATTGATGTTGCTATGCCAAGAGAAGACTATGAAAAATTTTTAGCTGTTGCACAAAAATATTTAAATAAACCATATTTCCTCCAAACTCATATTACTGATGAAGAATATCCTTTAATTTTTGCAAAAATTAGAAATTCAAATACTACATTTATTCAACATTGTTTCAATAAATATAGTATGAATCATGGAGTTTATATGGATATTTTTCCATTGGATTATTATCCTACAAATAAATTCAAATCATTTATAGTTGATTTGTATAACATAAGTTTAAGGTTTAGAATAAGATTTGATTTAAATAATACAAAACTTCCTTTTTATAAACAAGCAGTTCGTAAAATACTCTTTTTAATTTTAAAAATAATATATCCAAATTCTAATTTAGTACTGCAAAAAAGAGATAAATTATTTAAATCAATAAAAAAAAGTTCTTTGCTTGCAAATTATTGTGGAACATGGGGTAAAAAAGAAATAGTTCCAGTTGATTGGTATGGAGAAGGAATAGATATGCAATTTGAAAATTTAATAGTAAAAGTTCCAACTCATTATGATAAATGGTTAACACAAGTATATGGTAATTATATGCAATTACCACCAAAAGAAAAACAAGTTTCGCATCATAATACAGATATTATTGATTTAGAAAATCCTTACACTAAATATATAAAGAGGCATAAATGAAAAGAATAATAACTTATGGAACATTTGATTTGTTACATTATGGACATATTAATTTATTAAAAAGAGCAAAAAAATTAGGTGACTATTTAATAGTTGCATTATCTACGGATGAATTTAATTTACAAAAAAATAAAAAGTGTTATTTTCCTTATGA
>ONEP01000241.1 GCA_900316875.1 Candidatus Ruminimicrobium bovinum | reverse complement strand
GAATATAAAGCTTTAGTATTAGGTTTAAATTGTACTCTTTGTTCCAATGATTCTTGTGTAGGCATAGATGTAATAATTTCGGGATTGCCTATTTCTATATCCCAAAGGTAATGAATATTGCCGTTTGAAAGAATTACAAAACGAATATTTTGGCTCATTGCATAGGCACGAGCTTGTTCTTTTGCAGAAAGAGGATTTATATTTTCTTTCTTTGCTTCCAAGACACAAAGCGGAAAATCTTTTGAATCAAACAAAAGGTAATCCAATAAAGCATGTTTATATTCGTTATCGTTTCTTTTGATTTTTGTGCTGTATTCGACATCAACATTTGCACGACCTTTTTCATCGTCCAAAAGTTTCCAGCCGGATTGTTCCAATAGTTTATTTATTTTAAGTCTTACTTTTGCTTCATTATCGTTCATTAATAAAGTCCAAATTTAAGAGTTAAATATATTTTGAATTATTTTACTAAATTTGATTGATTTTTACTATAATTTTATAAAAGGAAAATATAATTTATTGAGGAAATAAGAAATGATTATAGACATTCCCAAAAGCATACAGATTATAAAAGATTTTAAACCGTTAGAAACACCTACTTTTAACGATGGCAATGAAGATGCTTTTAGGTATATTGTTTGGAATTTATATTATAGAGTAACTGAGGCACTTAAATCTTTTGTTGTGCTATTTGAAAACGAAAGATATTATGATTCTTTTATAATTGCAGGACATTGTTTAGAAACTTGTGCAATATTAAGTTATATAAAAGATAATCCGACTTATGAACTTTGTAGAGAACGATATAACAAATACTTTGCATCAGCTACATTAGGAAGATTAAAATATAATTTAGAACTTAGTTATAATCTTGAAAAAGAAATAGCTTGGCAAGCATTTGTTTCATTACTTAAATTATTTTATCCTTTTGGGAAATATATCGTTAAAGAAAAAGAGAAAGAACAATATGAAGAAATAATAAAAAGAATAAATTATAGATTAGGATTAAACAAAGAAAAAATAGAAATATTAAGCAAACATTTTGTACCAATAAGAGTTGATGAATATATAAAAGCTTTTGTAAAAAATACTGCTTATTTTGACGGAGAACAATTTAGTAAATTTTATAAAAAATACTGTGATGTAAAACATGGTAATATGATAACACCCGGGGCTTCTTTTGAACATAATTCATTTGAATATTTTTCAGAAGATGGAATAATGTTGATTTTAGGAATAATGTATTATTTAAAAGATTTTAAGTTTTAGTTGATTTTTTGAAGATTTTATACTATACTATTGTTGCTCTTGAAGCCCTACTATTTGTAATAGTGGTACGCTTCAAGAGTTTTTATTTTCGTCTAAATCGTAAAATAGATTTTCGTTTTATTGTTTGTAGTTTTTAAAGGAATTCGTTGACATTAATTAGATTTTATATTATACTATTACTGCCTTTGAAGGGGCTAGTATTTGTTTATTAGTTACTCTTCAAAGGTTTCTTTATTTTCATCTAAATCGTAAAATAAATTTCCATTTTCATCTTCACCTATAGTAATATAAACATTATACTTTTCTTATTTTAATTTTACCAAATTCCGTTGAGTTTAGGAATAAGAAATTTTAAGTAGGTTATGGGGTTATGAGATTATTGGATTAAAATTTTTTTGTAAGAATTTATTTTTTAAATATCCCTTAAAAATTCGGCAAAATCACTTTTTATTTCACTTTGATTCTTTTTTATTAATGTCCTTAAAAATTTTTTTCGTTGTTGTTTTCTTCCGGTTTAATCCACTTTTCTTCATTCAATACAAAGAAATTAATTCTATATTTTTGAGTATCTCTATTTAACATCAATAAATTTGCCTTTAATAAATAATCTAAATCTCTTTTTAATGTTCTTGAAGAAAGTTTTCCATATATTATTTTTAAGTTTACATCTTCTAATATTTCTTTTTCCGTAACTTCTTTATTATTGTCGAGCATAATACTTAGGAAATCGTATTGTCTTGGTGATATTTGATTAGTTTTCTTCAAATATAAAAGATACGATTGTAACGATAAACCTGTAATAATAATATATATTTTTTCTCTTATTGTTTTTATAGATTCAAGTAATCCTTTTAAATAAAACAAAACAAAGTCGCTAATATCATTATCTTCATTTTTTAACACTTTTGAGAAAGTTATAAAATATTCATCTATATTTTTGTAATAATAATTGGAAAGCATAGTGTAAACAAACCTATACCCCGCACTTTTTAAAATATGTGCTTCTATAATACGACTTGTCCTTCCGTTACCATCGCCAAAAGGATGTATTAGTGCCAAAGTTAAATGAGCGATACAAGCTCTAAATATAGGAGGAATTTCTAATAATTCTTTAGAATTTATCCATAGAATAAATTCTTCCATTAATTTTTTTATATCTTCAAATATTTTTGGCGGGACATTTGTTCCGCCATGTTCTTCATTTCCCACAATTACTTTTGTATTTCTGTATTGTCCGGGAATATTTGTTTCGTTTTCTAAACCATCCGTTATAATTTTGTGATAATTTTTTATTAAATCTTGAGATAATAATATTTTTGTATCCAAAGCATTAATATCTTTTATTTTATCGTATGCTGTTTTTAAATTTTGAATTTCTTTAACAAACCTTTCTTTAGAAAAATTTGTTTTATTATCTTCAATAATTTTATCAACATCTTCCTGTGTTAAAGAATTACCTTCAATAGCGGCTGTTGAAAATATAGATTTTTTTATAAGTTCTTCTTCTATTTGTGATGCCATATTCGGTAAAATAGGTATATATTTTATAGATTCAAAGGCAATTAATACTTCAACAATTTTATTAGCAATCTCACTTCCTTTATCATCATTAAATTTAGCACTGAATACGAAATTACCAGATTTAAATGTTAACACCTTTTTAATTATATCCATAAGTTAACTCCTATTTTTTTGTGTATTTATTATAATTTATTTATATATATTTGTCAATATTTTTGTCATAGAATTTGTCAATAATTTTGTCATATCGAAATATTATTGATTTTTTAATTATTTTTAGTAAATTTTTTATTTAATTTTCATTAAATTTGTCATAAGTTTTGTCATAGTTTTTGTCAAGAATAACATGACAGGTTATGGGGTTATAGGTTTGTTGTTGGCGGCTTTCAAAGAATTTATTATTTAAAAGGAAATTTCGTTTCGGTAACAAATGAAATATTAATATTTCATTAATTGATTTAACGGCATAATAATGGTATAATAACGGCATAAAGGAGATACCTGTAAAATGCCGTTAAAATTTAATCCTGTTTATAAAATCACTAATTCCATACTAAAAAAGCTAATTGAAATCGAAAAGATTAAAGAAGATGTTAAATCTTTTCCGTTAAACCCTAAAGTACTTGCCGGATTAAGAAAAACATCTAAAATCAATACCATTCATTATTCTACAAGAATTGAAGGAAATTCATTAACAATAAAAGAAGTTAAACAAGTACTAAACGGTAAAAGTTTCCCTGCAAGAAAACGAGATGAACAAGAAGTAAAAGGTTATTTTCGTGCATTGGATATGGTAAAAAAACTAATAAAAAAAACTGCCATTACGGAACAAGATATTAAAATTTTACATGGGTTGGTTGTTGGAAATAATAAACCTACAGAATACAGAAAAGAACAAAATTCAATAATAGATTCTTCAACAAGATATATTGTTTATATGCCGCCTGAAGCAAAAGATGTGGCACCATTAATGACATCTTTTGTAAATTGGATAAATGAAAATAAAAATGTAATTCCGGCACCAATTTTAGCTGCTATTGCTCATTACCAATTTGTTACTATACATCCCTATTATGACGGTAATGGTAGAACGGCAAGAATTTTAACAACTCTTTTACTTCATCAATGCGGTTACGGTTTAAAAGGTATTTATAATTTGGAAGAATACTATGCCGATAATTTACAAGATTATTACAATGCATTAACTGTAGGGAAATCTCATAATTATTATGAAGGGCGAGCTCAAGCTGATATTACCGATTGGATAGATTTTTTTGTTTCAGGTATGTTAAAGTCTTTTGAAAGTGTTAAAAAACATTTTATAAAACAAAAAAATGAAAAAGACAAAAGTGAATTTATCAAAAACTTGGATTCAAGACAAAAACAAGTACTTCCTTTGTTTGAAGAAAGCAATTTTATAACTACAAAAGATTTGGAAAAATTATTCAATTTTTCTTCAAGAACATCCAGACAGTTAGCACAAAAATGGGTAAAAACAGGTTTTTTATTAATTGTTGATAATTCCAAGAAAAACAGAAAATATAAACTTAATTTTGAATAAAGGAAATTAAGATTTTAGGTTAGAACTGAAATCAATTAGTAATTATTAATTTTGGATTATTGGGTTATGAGATTATGGGGTTATTTTATTGGGTTATAAGGTTATTAGGTTATGGGGTTATAGGTTGCTATTAGTCAGTAACTCCTTGAGCGTAAGCGGTACATAAGATTTTAAAATACGAAAGTGTAATCCAAAATATTCGTTAGATATAGGATGATTTGTTTATTGTTTCACAGAACATCTTTGTATTCTTCTTTGCCTTCCATAACTTTTTTTGCATAAGAACATATCGGAACAATTTTAATATTTTTTAGTCGGGCTTGTTCAACAACTTTGTTTAACAACCTTTTAGCAATGCCCTGTCCTTCAAAAGCGGGGCGAACTCCCGTATGAACAATATGCCATTTGTTGTCATTAATATCAAATTCACATTCGCCGATTAAATTACCGTCTTTGTAAGCGGCACTTCTGTTTAAATTTTCTTCAAATACAACGGAAATTGAATTTTTTAATTCGTATTGTAATGCTTTAGACGGGCACATATCAATTATTGCGGCAATTTCTTTTGCGGGAGCTTTTGATAAATCAACCCAAGGTTTTTGATTAGGGTTAAACACTTCTTTGTTTCCTTGAAAACATTTACCGGCATGTTGACATAATTTCGGGTTCCAAAAAACAGTAATATCATCGTTTTTATAAGTTATATATCTTTGCTTTTTATTTTCTTTTTTATTATCCATTGTTTTTTCTCTTAACAGGCGATATT
>ONEP01000243.1 GCA_900316875.1 Candidatus Ruminimicrobium bovinum | reverse complement strand
TTTCGCCTTAGCGAAAAATACCGAAAACTCTAAGCTCTAAGCACTAAGCCAAGAAAATGTGTAACATTTTCTGTCTCAGCTATCGTTAAGTCGTGCTTCAAAAGAAATTTTTAAAAGATTTGTTATTAAACTTTTCAGCTACTCAGCTTTTCAGCTTATCGGCTAAAAATCGCTGAGGGCGATTTTTAGGAGGAATAATGAAAACAATTAGCCAAGTATCAATTTTTATTGAAAATACTAAAGGTCGGCTTGCTGAAGTTTGCGGTTTGTTGGGTAATAATAATATAAATATAAAAGCACTTACAATTGCGGAAACTCCGGAGTTCGGAATATTGAGGGTGGTGTTAAACGATACCGAAAAAGCAAAAAAAATTCTTAAAGAAAACGGCTTTATTGCAAAAATAGCACCTGTGGTTGCCGTTGAAGTTTCCGATACTCCCGGCGGTCTTGCAAAAGCATTAAAAGTTTTGGCAGATAATGATATAAACCTTGAATATATGTACGGCTTTGTTGAAAAAGCCAGTGAAAAGGCATTGATGGTATTAAAATTTGATAATGTTGAAAAAGCAATAGATGTTTTACAAAAAAATAATGTTTCTATTGTAGATGACAAAGTAGCTTTAGGATTATAAAAATTGCCGAAGGCAATTTTTAGTTTATATAGGGTTATAAGGTGATAAGGTTATAGGTTTGACCGACAACTGCACACAACAACGATAAAATATTGGAAGAATAGAAGATTGGAAGCAAAAAAGATTAAGAGTTTAAAAAAATATAAGGCAGTTTTATTTGATATGGATGGAGTCATAGTTGACTCCATGCCGTATCATTTTATTTCCTGGTTTGAAACTTTAAAAAAATATGATGTTACTGTTTCTCCGTTTGATATTTATGAGAAAGAAGGCGAGAAATGCGAAACTTGTGTTGAAAGATTTTTTAAAAGAGATAATATAAAATGTAATAATAAAATAATGGAAGAAGTTTTAAAATTAAGGGATAAATTATATAAAAAATATTTTAAAGTTTTTTTGTTTCCCGATATTGAACAGGTTATAAATAAATTAAAAAAAGAAGGTTTTCTTCTTGCAATAGTTACCGGTTCTAACAGAGATAAAGTAAAATCTATGTTGCCAAAAAAAATAATATCAAAATTTGATGTTATAATAGCAGCCGATATGATAAAAAAAGGAAAACCTCATCCCGATTCATATTTGACGGCAGCAAAACAACTGAAAGTTAAACCAAGCGAGTGTATAGTTATAGAAAATGCACCTAACGGAATAAAAGCTGCAAAAGCTGCAAAAATGTTTTGTGTGGCTGTTACTACAAGTTTACCAAAACAATATTTAAAATATGCAGATATTATTTGTAAAAAAGTTAGTGATATATTGTGAATTTTAAGTTAATATAATAAAAACAGGAAAAATGGAAATAATAGATTTTCATACACATTTATGGCCGGATAAAATAGCCGAGAAGGCGAAAGAATTTTTGGAAGCTTCTTACAGAAGACCTATGGCAGCACTTCCGACGGTGGATAATGCAATGGCTGTTATGGATGAGAGCGGAGTTTCAAAAAGTGTTATTGCTTCGGTTGCTTCACGTCCCGACCAGGTAGACCATATAAACAATTGGCTGTTTTCAATAAAATCGGACAGGTTTATAAAATTTGCTTCACTTCATCCTTTTTATGAAAAATGGTCTTATGAACTTGACAGAATTAAAGATAATGCACAGGGAATAAAATTTCAGCCGGAATTTCAAATGTTTTATATTGACGATGAAAGAGTTTTTCCGATATATGAAAAAATACAAAAATTACAAATTCCGTTACTTTTTCATTGCGGGTATGAGCTGTCTTTAACAGGGCTTATTCAGGCAGGTCCGAAACAAATGTTAAATGTTAAAAAACATTTTCCCGAAATAAAATTTGTAGCAGCCCACATGGGCGGTTTTAGAATGTGGGACGGGCTTGAAAAAGATAATGTAATTGTAGGCGACGATTATTTTTATATAGATACTTCTTCTTCAATTATATTTATGCGGAAAGAACAAACTTTAAGGTTTTTTAACAAACATAATATAAATAAAATATTGTTCGGTTCGGATTTTCCCGTAGGTCATCCCAAAAAAGAATTGGAATATATAAAAACTTTAAATATTCAACAGGATAATTTGGAAAAGATACTTCATTCAAATGCGGAAAAGCTATTAAATTTAAAATAAAATTTTATTGATTTTTTATTTTTGACATAGATATGCTTCACCGTTTTTTAGATATAAAAATTTATCTGTTTCCAATCTTAAAATACTCATTTTTTCTAATCTTAAAAATATGTGTGCAAGTTGACAATAAAGCAGTTTTTAAATACAATAAAAGGAAGTATACTGAAGTTTAATTTTAAAAATTTATTTGGTATTTAATTATGAAAAAATTATTGCTTTCGGTTATTTTTATTTTAACATTTTGTATAAACTTTATTTCGGCACAGGAAGTTACAAGTGATAATGCAAAAGGTATGCACCTTACGGCACTTACAATGGGCTCACAATTTTTTAAAGATAAAATAGATGATTTGGTAGATAATACCGAGATGAATGCCGTTGTTATTGACGTAAAGGAAATTGACGGCAAAATTGCAATAAAAGGCGTTGCGGGCGATTTGGCTTATTCAAAAAGTGTTCCGGATCCTATGCAATATGTTCAAAGTCTTAAAGAAAGAAATGTTTATATAATTGCACGGCTTGTTTGTTTTAGGGATAATACAATGCCCAGAAAAAAGCCCGAACTTGCCGTTAAAACGAGTAACGGACAGTTATGGGAAGATTATAAAAAACTTACATGGCTTGACCCGTACAATCAAAAAGCAAGGGATTATATTTTGGATTTGGCGGAAGCTGTAGCCGATATGGGCTTTGATGAAATTCAATTTGATTATATAAGGTTCCCTTCCGACGGTAATGTGGCAGAATGCAGATATAAAGTTGAAAGAACATCAACAACCGCAAGCCAAGCCATAGTTGAATTTTTAAGGCAGGCAAAGAAGAGACTTGCACCTAAAAATATAAAAATATCCATAGATGTTTTCGGGCTTACAACAACTGCAACAACCGATATGGGTATAGGGCAAAAAATTGTTGAAATGACGGAACATGTGGATTATGTAAGTCCGATGGTATATCCTTCACATTACAGAAAAGGAGATTACGGAATACCTCATCCGAATAAAGAACCGTATAGAACCGTATATATAGCTCTTCAGGGTGCAAAAAAAAGAATTCCGGTGGAAAAATTAAGACCATGGCTACAGGATTTTTCAATAAGAGGTGTTAAATACGGCCCGGAAGAAGTTCAGGCACAAATTCAAGCTTGTGTTGATTGTGATGTAACAACATGGCTTTTATGGAACCCGGCATGCAAATATACTAAAGGCGGATTAAAAACAAAAGATAAAGCAAACACTTATGTAAAAAGTTCTACTCAAACGATAAATAAATTATTAAAATTGGATACGGTTAAAAAAAGTACTTCAACAAAAACAAGCATTAACAAACAAAATGTCGGCAAAGCAAATGTTAACAGGCAATCCGTAAAGAATAAATCGAATAAAGTAAATAAAAGTTCAAATTCATATACAAACGATTTGAATAAAGCAAAATTAAATTCAATAAAAAATAAAACTGCAACATCTTCAAAAACAAAATAATTTGTAACATTTTTTTTATGTTGTTGTCTAAAAGGTAGCGGTATGACAGAAAAAGAATTGATTGAAAAAATTGTTGCCGGACAAGATAAGCTGTTTGAACAGATAGTGGAAAAATATGAAAATATGGTTCTTGGTGTTATAACGTCGTTTTGCGGTAATAAACCTGATAATGAAGATATAGCACAAAATGTTTTTGTAAAAGTATTTTTCTCTTTAAGTAAATTTCAATTTGCCTCCTCATTATCAACATGGATATATAGAATAACAATAAATGAGGCAATAAATTTTTCAAAAAAGAAAAAAGCTCCTTTCGTGCCGTTAAGCGAATATAAAGGCGATGATGATGAGGAAACTGATTTTATAGATTCAATTGAAAATAAAAAAGATAATATTGAAAAACAGGCAATTGAGAAAGAGCAGCAGGTTTTGGTTCGTAAAGCAATGGAAAAATTGCAGGATAATTACAGAACAATTTTAACATTAAGAGATATTGAAGATTTGTCTTATGATGAAATAGCAAAAATACTTGATATATCGCAGGATAAAGTAAAAATTTGGCTTTTCAGGGCAAGAAAAAAATTAAAAGATATTTTAGTAAAAGAAGGTGTTTTAGATGAGCTGCAATAAATATGAATTTTTAATTTCTAAAAAAATCGACGGTGTTATAACGGATGAAGAATTATCCGTTTTAAATGCTCATCTGCAAAATTGCCCTAAATGCCGTAAAAACCTTGAACTGTTTCAAAAAACAAGAAATATTTTATTGTCAACAAAAGTTGCACCTAAAAAAACTTCAAATATAAAACTTAAAATATTTGATAAAATAGAACAACAAAAACAAAAAAATAATAAAGTTGTTTTTGTAAATTGGACAAGAAAGCATTTTATTTTGGCAGCAAGTTTTATATTTGTAGTATTGGCATCTTTCGGTATTTGGCAAACATCATCTAAAAATGTAACTCAAACTGATTATTTAAGTTGGTATTACGAATGTGAAAATGCTGATGATGCCGAATATAATTACGGCTATGATTTATTTTTATTGACATAAAAAAAATAAAATGTTAAAATACTTACGTTGTTTTGGAAGTTTTTACCGTCAGTGGGCAGTTAGCTCAGCTAGGGAGAGCATCTCCCTTACAAGGAGGAGGTCGCAGGTTCAATCCCTGCACTGCCCATTTTTTTCACAAAAGTTAAAAATCAATAAATTTCAATAATCGGAGGGCGTGTATGAATAGAACGGGGAGAATACTGTGTTTACTGAGCATATTTACCGTATTAGGTGTTTTTTCGTTAAGTTATGCGGATAATAAACAAACTTGTTTTAAAATAAATACTCCCGGAACGGAAAAATTTGTTCGGTATGAAAAATACGGAACATTTGAAAATGTGGGAACGGATAAATACAAATATACAATTACGGATGCAAAAGGTTTAAAAGATGCCACCGGTGAAGGTATTTTCCCGAATACTTCGGATGTTTATAAAAGCCCTTATTTTAAACAAGTAAAACAAGACGGCAGACTTGACGGCGTAAAATGGGATTTTGTAAATAATACGGATTTTGAAGCTAATTATTATCAATGGGCAACAACCGCCGAAGACCCGGGGGTTAAATTATATTATACGGCACTGGCACTTGAAAATGCGGGTAATTATGAAAGAGCAGTAAAAGCATATTATGCCATATTGGTATTTTTCCCGAGGGCTAAAGGGGTAACTTTTTGGAATACTCCGTGGTATGTAGGACCTGTTGCGGTTGAAAAAATAAAATACTTAACAAAAGAACATCCAGAACTTGGTGTTAAATTGGTTGATGCCGATATTCATATCGACGGTAAATATGATGACGATAAGAATAATGACAATTTTATAATAAATCCCGGTAAATTGGTAAAAGCAAAAAAGAAAGATTGGAATTTAAAACCTGTAAATCTTAAAAAAATAGGTATCAAAAAAACCGTCGGTAAAGGAAACGTTAAGCTTGTAGAATACAACAATAAACATTATCAGTTATTTGTTGACGATAAACCGTTTATAGTTCGCGGTATTTGTTATTCACCGAACCCTGTAGGGCTTTCTCCCGATAACGGAACATTAAATGTTTCAAGGGATTGGATGTTTGCCGATTATAACAAAAACGGTATTATAGACGGACCGTATGAAGCATGGGACGATAAAAATAAAAATGAAATTCAGGATGCTGATGAGCCGACTATAGGTGATTTTCAGCTTATGAAGGATATGGGAATAAATACTTTAAGATTATATCATTATCCGAATTTTAATAAACAGCTTCTAAAAGAAGGGCATGAAAAATACGGATTTATGTATATGATAGGAAATTTTATCGGAATGTATTGTACCGATTCCGGTGCTAAATGGTTTGAAGGAACCGACTATACAAACCCAGAGCAATGTGAAAAAATGATGGACAGTGTTAAAAAAATGGTTGAAGAATATAAAGACGAGGATTATGTTTTAATGTGGGTTTTGGGAAATGAAAATAATTACGGGACAGTCGGTGTTGTGGGTGTTTCGGCAGGAACAGGTTGTAATGTTCGCAAAGATATTCCCGCATATTATAAATTTGTTAACGAATGTGCAAAATTAATAAAAGAATTGGATCCGAAACAAAGACCGGTAGCAATTTGTAACGGGGATCAATTATTTTTAGATATATGTGCTCAAAATGCTCCCGACCTTGATATTTACGGAGCAAATGCTTACAGAGGTAAGGAAGGTTTCGGGGCATTGTGGAAAGATGTTTCCGATTTATATGAAAAACCCGTTGTTATAACCGAATACGGTTGTCCGGCATTCAGTAAAATGTATGATGCCGATGAAAATGAAAGGCAACAAGCTATATACCATGAAGGAAGTATAAAAAATATTCAGGAAAATGTTGCCGGTTACGGTTCGGGAAATGCACTTGGAGGAATAATATTTGAATGGACGGATGAATGGTGGAAGGCAGGTCCTCCTCCTGAATTTGATCCGTCGGTTCATGATGAAACATCACAATGGATGGGGCCTTTTATAGACGGTTGTGCTTATGAGGAATGGTTCGGTATATGCTCGGTAGGTGACGGAACATTAACTCCTTTTAAAAGGCAGGTAAGAAAAGCATATTATTCAATAAAAGATATGTGGGAAAAGTATAAAACAAAATGATAAAAAAAATAATATCAACTTTATTGACGGTTTGTTTATGTGTATGTTCAACAGTTTGTTACGGTCAGGAAGATGATGATTTTCCTCAATCCGTAGAATCTCCTAAATCGGCAACTGTTTATTTGGATAAAACCGATAACGGTTGGAAACTGATGGTTAATGGAAAACCTTATATCGTAAAAGGTATCGAATATTCCGTTTCAAAGGTCGGTGAAAAACCTGCAACTAACGATTGGATGTTTCAGGATGAAAATTATAACGGAAAGCCGGACGGACCTTACGACAGTTGGGTTGATTTAAACGGAAATAATTATCAGGATATTGAAGAAAAAAATATAGGTGATTTTGCATTGCTTAAAGCAATGGGATGCAATACGATAAGAATTTATCATTGTGAAAAAATAAATAAAGAAATTCTTAGGGATTTGTATAAAAATTACGGCATAATGGTTATAATGGGAAATCTTTTCGGTGCTTATACAAAAGGCAGTGATGCTACCTGGTCAAAAGGAACCGATTATACAGATAAAGAACATAGAAAAAATATGTTAAAAAGTGTTAAAAATATGGTTGAAGAATATAAAGATGAACCGTTTATTTTAATGTGGATGTTGGGGAACGAAAACGATGTTGACGGTAAACAAATAAATTCAACTGCAACAAATACAAATGCAAGTTCAAATCCGGAAGAGTTTGCAAAATTTTTGGAAGAAGCTTGTGTTGCAATAAAAAAGATAGATAAAAATCATCCCGTCGGTGTATGTAATGCTACCACAAAATTTCTTAAATATTATAAACAGTATTGTCCGAGTTTGGATATATTCGGTATAAATCAATATACCGGGCCTTTCGGTTTCGGTAATTTATGGGCAAAAGTTGAGCAGGAACTTGATAAGCCGGTTTTAATTACCGAATACGGTTGTGATGCTTATAATACAAGTAAAAATACTTCAAACGAAGCATACCAGGTAAAGTATCATAAAGGTGCTTGGAAAGATATAATCGGTAACAGTTATTTAAGTAACGGAACCGGTAATTCTTTAGGCGGTGTAATTTATTGTTGGCTTGACAAATGGTGGCTTATAGGAAGCCCCAGTGTTCACGATACGATTAACGGTGCATGGAAAGGTGTTACGATTGACGGTTTGTTTAACGATGAATGGTTGGGTATATGCAGCCAAAGCAACGGAAAAAACAGCCCGTTTCAAAGAATATTGAGAAATGTTTTTTATATGTATCAGGAACTTTGGAAATAAAAAATTGCTTAAAGCAATTTTTTACGGAACTTCAACCCCGTCAAATATTTGTTTAATAATATCGTCGCTTGTTAAACCTTGTGCATCGGCTTCATAAGTGGTAAGCACTCTGTGCCTTAACACATCGTGTCCGATATCTTTAATATCTTCAGGTGTAACAAAACCTCTTCCGTTTAAAAATGCCAATGCTTTACCGGCCAAATTCAAGTTAATTGTCGCTCTCGGCGATGCTCCGAAAGCTATAAGGTTTTTTAATTCCTTTAAATTATATTTTTCGGGATATCTCGTTGCAAATACTATACTTACTATATAATTTTTAACTTTATCGTCAACATAAATTTCATCTACGGCTTTTTTGGCTTCTTCCAAATCCTGCAAAGTTAAAACGGAATTTACTTCTATTTTTGTTCTTGAAGAATATCTTGCAAGAATTGTTTTTTCTTCTTCTTCAGTGGGATAACCTAATTTTAACTTTAACATAAATCTGTCAACCTGTGCTTCGGCAAGCGGATAAGTTCCTTCCTGCTCTATAGGGTTTTGTGTAGCCAAAACCAAAAAAGGATCCGGTAATTTATAAGTTGTATCACCTAATGTAACTTGCCTTTCCTGCATGGCTTCCAAAAAAGCACTTTGAACTTTTGCAGGTGCTCTGTTTATTTCATCGGCTAAAATAAAGTTAGCAAAAACGGGACCTTTCTTAACGGTAAAGTTACCTTGTTTTGCATCATAAATTAATGTTCCGGTTAAATCGGAAGGAAGCAAATCGGGGGTAAACTGAATTCTTTTAAAATCACCCGATACCGCTTTTGCCATAGAATTTACGGCTAATGTTTTTGCAAGCCCTGGAACACCTTCAAGTAATATATGCCCGTCGGTGAGTAACCCTACAAGCATTCTTTCCAAAATATATCTTTGTCCGACGATAACTCTTGATACTTCACTTAACAAACCCATCATTGCAGATGATTGCTGTTTTACTTTTTCATTTAATGCTTTAATGTCAATACTTTCTGCCATAATATACTCCTTTCGGTTTATTATTTAACATATTTTATTTATTATATCTTATTCAAAACACATTATTCAATATTTTTTTAATAATAAAAAAACTCCGACAGTAGGACTCGAACCTACAACCCTCCCGTTAACAGCGGGATGCTCTACCATTGAGCCATGTCGGAATCAGGTATACTTGGTTGCGGGGGTAGGATTTGAACCTACGGCCTTCAGGTTATGAGCCTGACGAGCTACCGGGCTGCTCCACCCCGCGATTATTCAAATATGATACTTTTTTTTATTTTGTTTGTCAATATTTATAAAGCAAAACAATATACTGCTTTTGCATATTTATTTTGTTTCCACCTCATGCACATCTTTGCTCATATCTTTGGAAAGCGGAAGTTTTTGGAAATTTTCTTTTTCACTTAGTTTCATTTCAAATTTTGTTTTTTTACTCAATTGGACCGTTGCTTTTTTTGCGGAAACTTCAAGTAAATGTCCGCCGTTTTTTTTGCTTGAATTTATGTAATGGAAATGCCATCCTTGAGAATTAAGTTTATCCATAAAATCAGGACAATACAAACCGACTATCGTTCCAGTTTCGTTTTCGGCATTAAAAAAAGTTTGGTCTGTTTCCATAGCTTTTGCAAGCGGTTTATACGGTTCTTTTTGTGCATATTCGCTTCTGTAAGTAAGTTTATCAAAAGCTCCGTCTATTCTAACAAAATAAAATAAATTTCTGCCGTTTTTATTTACTATGTTGTCAAGCTGTTCTTTAAGGTTATCGATGGAGGTTATATTTTCAAACTCGGCACTTATATCGTTGTTAAAAAATGCTACCGTTGCATAAGGAATTGTTGTATTATTGTCGGGAACCAATACGGAGCTGTCATGAATTGCCTGATACACAACACCGTCAAGCATAATAAGTTCACCGTTTACGGCTTCAAAACAACCTATACCGAAATCACCGTTTTCTTTAAGTTCACCTACCGTGGAAGATGGATAATAATAACCCTGCATAAGTGCTTGCAGTGTTGATATTTGGAATAATGTTTTATTGCTTGCATTGTTTGCCGAATAATGTTGGCTGCATCCTGTTAAAATAAAAAACATGGTAAGAACAAAAAATAATTTTTTCATATAAATCTCCTTTAATTATATTTTTTCCCGTTCCAACGGTTATATATATTTGCTAAAATTGCTCCGGAAATATTATGCCATACGGAAAATATTGCACCGGGAACCGTTGCCATAGCCATTGACGAAAACGATGTGTTTGCAATACTTGTTGCAAGCCCAGAATTTTGCATCCCTGTTTCTATAGAAAGTGCTTTTATCTTTTGCTGGTTGAATTTTAACATTTTACCTAAAGCAAAACCGAAAGCATAACCTAAAATATTATGCAAAATTACAACGGTAAATACAAGCAACCCCGTTGATAAAATTTTTGATGCATTATGAGATACCACCGATGCAATAATCATGCAAATACCGATAACCGAAACAAGAGGAAGAAGTTTTATAATTTTTTGTGTAAAGCCGATAAAAAATTTATTGATAATAAAACCTAAAACTATTGGAATTATTACAACCGTTACAATGGAAACAAACATTGAAACAATATCGACATTAATTGTTTTACTTAATAAAATATAAGTAATTGCAGGTGTAAGAAACGGTGCAAGTAATGTATTAACACTCGTCATACTTACCGACAATGCAACATCTCCTTTTGAAAGATATGTAATAACATTGCTGGAAGTTCCGCCGGGGCAAGTTCCCACAAGAATAACACCTGCGGTAAGTGCGGCATCAAGGTTAAATATTGCACTTAATATAAAAGCAAGTGCAGGCATTATTGTAAACTGTGCAATACAACCCGTAATAATATCTTTAGGGCGGGTAAATATAAGTTTAAAATCTTCAAATTTTAGTGTAAGCCCCATACCGAACATTATAACCATAAGAAGCCAGTTTATCCACGATAACGAAATCCATAAACACGCTTTCGGAATAAACAAAGCAACCGCCGTAATAACAAGAACTATCACAGCCATATATTTCCCGACAAAACTACTTGCTTTTATTAATAAATTCATTTTTTAAAACCTGTTACTTTAGTTTTTTTTGATAATCTTCTATTCTTGTTTTAATGCTATCAATTAAAGATTTCGGTTCTTTTACTATTATGTATGGAATCCATTGAAGTATTGTATGAAGAATTTCTTCTTCTTTGGCAAAGTAACATTCCAAAACCATATCGCCTGTTTTATATTCCTTAACTATTTTCTGTTTCGGAAAGTAATTCTTTTCTTTAAAATATTTTGATACTTTTTTATCTACGTTTAATACGGCTTTTTTATCTCTTTTTGTTTCAAACCAAATATTTACACTTTCATTTAATATGTGTTGTAAATTCTTAGGTTTTGTAAATGTTTGTTCCAAAACTTTGCAGGATGTTATCTTTTCCAACCTTAACTTTAATAATCTGTTTTT
>ONEP01000244.1 GCA_900316875.1 Candidatus Ruminimicrobium bovinum | reverse complement strand
GCATCAAAAATAAGGGGTGTAGCTTCCGAAGGTATGATATGTTCGGAAGAAGAACTCGGTTTAAAAGAATCTTCCGACGGTATAATGGTTCTTGATGAAAATACTCCGCTCGGTAAAAAACTTGAAGATGTTTTAACCGATATAGATACCGTTTTGGAAATAGAAATAACAACCAACAGAGGCGATTGTTTAAGCCACTGGGGTGTTGCAAGAGAAATTGCCGCAAAATTACAAAAAATTCCGGTTCTTCCTCAAATAAAAACAACAAAATTCAACGAAAAAAATTTAATTGATATTCAAGCCGCGGATTTATGTTCAAGGTATATAGGTTGTTACATAAAAGGTGTTAAAATTGCACCTTCTCCGAAGTGGATGAAAGACAAGCTTGAAATATGCGGTATAAAATCAATAAACAATGTTGTTGATATTACAAATTATATTCTTTTGGAATTGGGGCATCCGTTGCATGCTTTTGATGCTTCAACAATAAGTAACGGTAAAGTTATTGTCAGAAGAGCAAAAGATAAAGAACAAATTAAAACACTTGACGGTAAACTTCACGAACTTAATAATAACGACTTGATTATTGCCGATTCTTCAAAACCTTTGGCGATAGCGGGTGTTATAGGCGGAGAATTTTCTTCAATACGGGAAACAACTGCCGATATATTTTTGGAAAGTGCGGTTTTTAATCCCGGAAGTATAAGAAAAACCGCGAGAAAGTTAAATATTTCCACCGATGCTTCATACAGATACGAAAGGGGAACATCGTGGGAAGTTGCCGAAATGGCAAGTTGGCGTGCAATAAATTTAATTTGTGAACTTGCCGGGGGAAGATTGGAATTTAGGGAAGATTATAATTGCCCGGATAATGAAAAAATTGAAATTAAGTTAAGAATAGAAAAAGTAACAAAATTATTGGGTTATGAAATAGACGAAAAAACAATAGCAAATATTTTAAGGTTTTTGGGAATAGAAATAAATTCCGTAACGCAAAATATTCTTATGGCAAAAATTCCTTCGTGGAGAAACGATATTAAAGAAGAAGTTGATTTAATAGAAGAAATAGCAAGAATAGACGGATATGATAAAATTCCGGTTGTTACAAATTCCAATACTTTTGTTAACGATAAAAATGAAAATTTATCGGATAAATTCGTAAAAAATTTAACAAATTCTTTAGTCGGCTTGGGTTTTTGCGAAGCATTAAATTACAGCTTTGCCGAAATAAAAGATTTGAATAAACTTTATTTGGATTATTATTATAAAATAGCAAATCCTATTTCAAAAGAAAATGAAGTTTTAAGGTCAAGCTTACTTGTAAGTTTGTTGAAAAATTTTTATTTCAATGTAGGGCAGGGAAATACCGATATAAAATTATTTGAAACCGGTAAAATATTTGATGCAAAAGGCGAAAGAACAAATATTGCCGTTTTAATGGCAGGTTCAATATGGCAAACATGGTGGAAGTGGACGGAACAAAAAATAAATCCCGTATTTGATTTTTATTTTGCAAGCGGAATAGTAAAAAATATTTTACCTGCGGATTTTATTGTATCGGAAAATAAAACCCCCGCAAAATATTATCATCCCGGTAAAACGGCAGCCATAGTTTATAGAGGAAAACAAGTCGGAAGTTTCGGTGTTTTAAGACCTGATATAATAGAAGATTTTTCAAATGAAGTTGTTTATATGGAACTTGATGTTGACGGCATAAGTGCAAATTGCTCTTATAAATCCGTTGCTTATAAACCCGTAACAAAATATCCTATCGTAAAAAGGGATATTTCGATAGTATGTGATAAAAAAATTGAATTTAATAAAATAGAAAAAGTTATCAAAAAAGTTTCAAAAGATAACGGTATATTAAAAGATTTTACCGTTTTTTCAATTTATGAAAGTGATAAGTTGGGAGAAGGTAAAATAAGCTATTCGTTAAGGTTATTTTATAAACATAATGACAGAACGTTAAAAGATGACGAAGTAAATACTGATATGCAGTTTCTGTTGGATAAATTAAACGGTGAATTGAAAATTACATTGAGAACCTAAATTAGAGGATACGAAGTATTCGGCTTAGCTCTCGGCTAAGAAATTCCGTAAGGATTTCCAACTCGGCTGAAAAATCGCGGAGCATTTTTATATGAAAAAATATATCAGAAAATGTTATTATTACGGTGCATATATATTTTCAAAAACAATAGTTTTGCTTCCTTATAATTTTGCGGTTAATAAATTTGCAAATTTTATGGGAACACTTGTTTATTATATCGTTAAAGATGCACGGCTTAAAGCAAGAAAACACCTTTCAATGTGCTTTCCGGATAAAACAAAACAGGAAATAGAAAAAATAGTCAAAACAATTTTTCAATATGAAACAAAAAATTTTATCGAATTATTATATTTCCCGAAAATGAGTAATGAATTTTTTGATTCGATTGCCTCAATAACAAACGAACAAAAAGAAATATTTGACAAATTGTTAAAAAGAAAAAAAGGGCTTTTTGCATTAAGTGCACATTTCGGTAATTGGGAAATGGTAGCTGCGGGTTTTGCAAAAGTTTATCCGGTAAATGTTGTTGCAAAAAAAATATATATAGACGAATTGAACGATATGCTTGTTAAATACAGAAACTCAAGAAACGTAAAAGTTATTCTTCGTTCCGAAACATCTTCTGCAAGAAAAATGCTGAAAGCATTAAAAAACAACGAAATAATTGCAATGTTGATAGACCAGGATACAAAAGTTCAAAGTGTTTTTGTGGATTTTTTCGGAATGCCTGCATCAACACCTTTAGGGCTTGCATCAATTGCTTTAAAAACAGGAACACCCGTGGTTTTGTGCTTGGATAAAAGACTTCCCGGCGGAAAACATACTTTTATTGTAAGTGATGAAATCGTCCCGCCTGCTTCTTGCGGTAATTTTGATGAAGATGTTAAAAATTTTACGGCAAAAATGACAAAATATCTTGAAAAAAATATAAAAGAAAATCCTGAACAATGGGTATGGTTTCATGAAAGATGGAAAACAAAACAAGTATAATAAAATAAAGTTGTTTTTACTTTTTATATTTTTAACATTTTCATTTTGTGCATGTAACAATGAAGATGAAAGTAATATTATTGAAGAAACTCCTCCTACAACCGAACAAACAATAGAAAAATTTGTAATAACCGAAACCAAAGACGGCAAAATAAATACCGTTTTGGAAGCCGAGTCGGCAGTAATTGATGAAAAAAACAAAATGGTATATTTGATGTTACCGAAAGTTAAATTTTATCAGGACGGTAAATTTATGTCAATTTTAATTTCGGAAACCGGCGAGGTAAATTTGGATAACAATAACATAAAAGCACTCGGCAAATGTACTCTTGATACCGCCGAAAACGAACATTTGCAAACAAGGGATGTTTCTTATGATGCTTCAACCAAAATGATATCTTCCGATAACGATATTAAAATTACAAGAAAAACCGAAACAATTTACGGAAAAGGTTTTAAATCCGATATCGATTTAAATAAAATTACAATAAAAAAACAAAGGGTTTTAATTGATTAAAAAAATATTTTTTACAATTATGTGTTGTTTATGTTTTTATTGCTTTGCCGCAGGCGGGCAGGTAAAAGAACAAACCGAAATTACCGGTGAAATGATGACATTGAAGGAAAACGAAAATGCCGTTATTTTTACCGGCGGTGCAAAAGTTGTTCGCGGTGATAAAACAATAAAAGCGGACAGAATGGAATATAAAAAAACAACAGGGTTAATAAATGCTTACGGAAATGTTAAGTTCTTTTTAAATAATAAAGACGGTAAAGTAAATGCTTTTGCACAAAATGCGGTATATAATGTTGATAATTATACGGGTAAATTATGGGGCGGTAAACCTTTAATAGAATATAATGTTAAAGATTCAACGGAAGTTATAAAACTATATGCCGATACTTTTTATTTGGAAAATGCACTTGAAACCGCAAGAGCCGAAAGCAATGTTGAAATAATTTCTTCATCGGGAACAATAATTTCGGATAATGCTTTAATTGATAAAAAATCAAAAACTTTGTATATGCATAAAGATATAAAAAAACCGCAGGTAACCGCTTTTCGGGAAGATAAAACTGCCGTTTTTGAAGCCGATGAAATTTATATGCTTTATGAAGATAAAACAGTTACAATGAAAAATAACGTTAAAGGTAAAATAACAATTGAAAGTGACAATTTAGAAGATTTGAAGATTAAAGGATTGGAAGAATAGAATCTAAAATTTGTCAAAGGCAATTTTTAAAGGAGTAAAAATGATATTGTCGGCAAAGTCGTTATATAAAAAATATAAACAAAGAATGGTTGTAAATTCCATAAGCATAAA
The DNA here is from genome assembly GCA_900316875.1 of Candidatus Ruminimicrobium bovinum. Taxonomy (GTDB): domain Bacteria; phylum Elusimicrobiota; class Endomicrobiia; order Endomicrobiales; family Endomicrobiaceae; genus Ruminimicrobium; species Ruminimicrobium bovinum. Next base: position 1,792 of record ONEP01000244.1, on the reverse strand, counting down.
GGTTGCACAAGGTGAAATTGTAGGTTTGCTCGGTCCTAACGGTGCAGGTAAAACAACCACTTTTTATATGACGGTAGGTTTAATTGAACCTTACGACGGAAATGTTTTTCTTGACAATATGAATATAACAAAAGAGCCGATGTATAAAAGAGCAAGACAAGGTATAGGTTATCTACCGCAGGAAACATCAATATTCAGGGGGCTAACCGTAGAACAGAATTTAATGGCAATAGCTCAAACTTTAAATATATCCAAAAAGCAACAAAAAGAAAAAGTTGATTCTTTACTTGAAGATTTCGGCCTTACAAGGTTAAGAAAGCAAATAACCACAACTTTGTCGGGCGGTGAAAAAAGAAGATGCGAAATAGCAAGAGCATTGGTTAACGATCCTAAATTCCTGTTATTGGATGAACCGTTTGTCGGTATAGACCCGATAACCGTAGCCGATATTCAAAAAATAATTTCAAAGTTAAAAGACAGGGGCTTGGGTATTTTAATTACCGATCATAATGTCAGAGAAACGTTGGAAATTATAGACAGAGCGTATATTATTTACGAAGGTAAAATATTATTGGAAGGCAGTGCCGAAGAACTTTTAAGCAGTGAAAAAGCAAGAAAAGTTTATCTCGGCGAAAATTTTAAAATGTAGTTTTTCTTTTCAATATGGATACAAATCAAACAATAATCGTTTCCGGGCCTACCGCCGCAGGAAAAACATCTTATGCAATAAATTTGTGTAAAAAAATTAACGGTGAAATTATTTCGGCGGATTCAAGACAGGTTTACAAATATCTTGATATAGGAACAAATAAAGACGGAATTCTTGATGGAAATATTCGTAAAACAGACGGAATTAATCAATATTTAACCGATATAATAAATCCAGATGAAAAATATACGGTAAAAAAATTTGAACAAACCGCAACCGAATTGGAAAGTAAAATTATAAAAACAGGAAAAGTTCCCGTAATAGTAGGCGGAACGGGCTTATATATTAAAGCATTTTTATACGGATTGGACGAGTTGCCCGATTCAAACGAACAAATAAGAAACGAAATTCAAAATGATATAACTTCAAAAGGGCTTGACTATGTTTATAAACAGCTTGAAAAGGTTGATAAAGAAGCCGCAATAAAAAATAAGGGAAACACTCAAAGAATAATAAGGGCACTTGAAGTTTACAGAATAACGTCAAAAACAATGACGGAACTTTTAAATAAAAAAAAGCCGAAAAATAAAAAATTCAAACATATAGTATTATTAAAAGACAGGCAAATTTTATACGATATAATAAATAAAAGATGTGAAAAAATGATAAATTCCGGTATGATTGAAGAAACCGAGAAAGTATTAAAAATGGGTTATGCAAAAAATTGTTACGGCTTAACGGGTGTAGGATATAAACATATAGTTCAATTTTTGGACAATAAAATTACAAAACAACAACTTATCGAACAATTTTCAAAGGATACAAGAAATTATGCCAAAAGGCAAATTACATGGTTTAAAAATCAACCCGATATAACAATTGTTAATATTGATGATAAGGAACGGTTATGACAATTTGTTATTTATCATTCGGCTCAAATATAGGTAACAGAAAAAAAAATATAGAAAAAGCATTGGAACAACTTGAAAAAAATAATATAAAAAAAATTGTTGTTTCGTCATTTTATGAAACGGAACCGGTCGGACCTGCTCAAAGAAATTTTTATAATATTGCAGGTAAATTTAAAACCGAATTGCCACCGGTTGAACTTTTAAAAAAAATAAAAGAAACAGAAGTTTTATT
>ONEP01000248.1 GCA_900316875.1 Candidatus Ruminimicrobium bovinum | reverse complement strand
TTTCATTGTCTTGTATTTTATTTTTTGTGTAATAATCATTTTTTATATATAATTTATTTGTTCTTTCGTCTTTTTCAACTTCAATTTGATTCTTTTTTTCGATTTCAAGATAATCTTGTAGTTTTACAAGTTTTTTTATTCTTTTAAACATATTTGATAATTTGTTTTTTACAAATTCAATTACTGTAGGTCTGAGGTTGGTGTTGCTTTCTTCCTTATATTTATCTACTATATCTTTTTGTATTTTTTGCATTATACCACTTCTACTACAATCCATTTTTAAAGTATCTAAATCTTTATTTATTTTATTATGTTCTTTAACTTCAATTTCTATTTGATTTTGACAAAGCGATTGCAATTCTTCGTTAAATAAAGTCAAGTTATTGAAATTCTCTTCATAGTTTACTGCATAAAAACTTGTAATTTGAAATTCTTCTGTAAACACTTTAAAAGAAGCTCCTGTATCTTTATTCATTATGAAGTCTCCAGCATTACAAATGCTTTTTATTTTTGCTTTTAATTTATTGTTTCTATCAATATATTTTGCATTAGGATTATTCTTACCTATGTGTTTTTCGGAAAGAGCTTTATTTTGCTTTTCAGACCAATATGACCAGTCTATATTTAATGTATCTTTTAAAATCAATTCTTTACATTTGTATATAAAATTTTGACTTTTAAATAATGGATCTTTGTCGGAAAAGTATCGAGTAGTTCCTTTTTGAAGAATAGTGCCTTTTTTTACTGTTTTAACAGCATTTTCTTTCTTACATTTATGACCTGTATCATCATAGTAATATGTCCTAGAAGCTCTTTTTTCTTTAGTTATTTCTGGAACTTCTAATTTTTGCCTTTCGCTAAATATTAAGTGACAATGTCTATTAATAACATTATTTTTGTTGTTTTGATGAATTGCACAAGCACATTCAACTCCAAATTTAGTTTTGAATATATTGCAAAGTTCTTCTGCTATAATTGGAGAGTTTTGTGGTATGCCAATTATTAACTCTCTAGCTTCGCAACATTTACCTCCTGCTTTGGTTTCTTTGTGCCTTATTCTATTTTCCTTTGCAAGTAGCAACCAAAAATCTTCATCTGCAGTATTAAAATAATCTACAATATTTTCTTGTTTATCTTTATCTGTTATATAGTTTAATCTTCCTTTTACATTAGTTAATTTTCTACTATCTAAATATCCGCTCATTTTATATCACATTCCTTTCGTGTTAGCCTTGTATTATACAATACCATACTTTGCTACTTTTGTAAAGTAGCGAAAAATCACCCATAGAACATTTTATTTCATAAAATATTCTATGGATTTTTCGTTTAGGGTGTACCCTAAAAACCCAATTCAACATACTTATAATAATAACTATGTTGAACAATAACTATTCTAAAGAATAGTTATTGCAGGGGCTATACTCGCCCCTACAATAGACTTTCGTCTTTTTACCCTAGTGTTACCATATAAATAATATAATTAAAATTATATTATTTATATGGTTTTGCCTTATTTTAACCGTTTGTTTATACTTGTATATTATCATTTGTATAACAAGCCTAAACATTGACAAATAAGATTATGTTGTGGTATAGTGATAAAAAAATAATACAATAGAGGTGGTTATGTGGAAGAAAAACAATATAGTGTAAAAGATTTATGTAGCATTTTTAATATAAATCCTAATACTTTTCCGAGTATTGCTAAAAGGTTAGAGATAAATACAGAGGAATATTGCAAAGTAGAAATAAACGAATTTAAAGCTCCAAAGAAATATTATAACGAATTAGCATATAAAAAGGTTGAAGAATATTCATTAAGCAAAGAAAAGAAGAATGCTGCAAAGGAAAAAGAAATTTCAAAGTATTTACAAAAGTTAGAAGATAAAGATAAGATCATAGATGAATTGAGAAAGCAATTAGAATTTAGTCAGAAAATGCTTGTAGCTGAAAAAGGAGAGAAGCAACAGTTACAAAATCAAATGTATTTACTTGCTGAAGATAATAAAAAAATTAGTCAGTTAGAAAGTGAAAACAGTTTACTATCGAAATCAAATGAAGAGTTTATTCACGAAAACCACAAACTTGAAGGAGAAAAGTATCAATTAGAGCAAGAAAAAGAAAAATTAGAAGAAGAAATAAGCAAGATGAAGAATAGGAACTTTTGGGCGAGACTTTTTAATAAATAGAATAAATAGAAAAAATTTGACATATAATAAAAAATGTATTATAATACAAATACAGATAGTTGGAGTGCATAGCCAGACATCTGTCGCTAGGTATGTGGATAGAGACACATATCTTTTTTTATGCAAAAAAACAGGGAGAATAGAGTCTCCCTGAACTAAATAAATTAGTTTTTACCATTGTTGTCTTTGTATTTTTGTAACTCTTTTTGAAGTTCTTCAATTTTTTGTAGTAACAAAAATACTAATGCATAGCCATTCATGCTGTCACCCCCTTTCTTAAAGGGATATGCTTCATTGCTGAAGCTTGTAAAAGTATATACTAAAATTAGTGATTTGTCTATAATATTGGTAGTGTATTCTTGCTAAAATAAAAAATGAGACGGTTTTTAAGTGATATATGAATAATTTTATATTTAAAAATTTATTAAGCTAAAATGCTCTTTTTTGTGCGAATAGGAAGATAGTAAAAAATAAAATAAAAAAATGTCAAAACAAATCATTGACTTTTTTTTATTTTTAATATATTATTTTTTCAATTGAATACGAGATAAAAAAATAAACCTTTCGACTGGTACTCGAAAGGCAAATATTCTGAAGGTATACTCTTCAAAACCTACCTTCGATATAATTAGTTTAATGCAAAATAAAAAAAAAGTCAAGAAAGAAGTTAAAAAAACTTTACAGAACTTTAAAAAATTTAAAGAGAACTAAAAAGAAGATAAGAGAATTTTTGCCAAGAGGGTACTTGAAAGAGTACTCTCTTGTTTTTTTGTTTTAATTCAATTTAACTGAATAATAAAGTATAAGTAATATGCTTGTGCAGGTGGAAAAATGCAAAGTAATTGACACCTAAAGAAATAAGATTACAAGGGTGTGGACGAGCCCATGCAGAGAGTCGCCTCGCGTTATTTGTGTTTTAGTAGCATAAATTGTGCGTCAGCAGGATCTCATACAAATCGAAAACCTGCAATATAAAAAGAATTTGGGGGGGATAGTTAAAGAGGATTTACAACTTATGACATGGATTAACTTGTGTTGTCTGCAAAGACTATGTTGTATCAAATTGAAATATTTGAACTTTACTAACATTGAACGACCGAGCGAACGACGGTATTGTTTAATTAAAAGCAAAGTAATTTTTGAGTCTATGGGATTACTTTGCTTTTTTCACTCTCTTACTCACTCTGGTATTGTTATTTTAGTTGAATAAAGTTGAATAGAAAATATATAAAATAGTAATAGAACTTTGCTAATAAGCTTTATTTTGTGCAAAGTGAGATGTATGTTAAAGTTTGTTATAAGTTAGATAGTTGTAAGAGTAAAAGAAAAAATTGATTTTTTTTACTAAAAGTATTAAACTAAAAGCATTAAACAATGAATAAAAGTTAAACAACTAAAAATTATATTTTGGTTTATCTGAAGGAGTGAAAGAAAATGTTTTTAATAAAGCAAGTTGCAGAAGATTTAGGAATATCAACACAGGCTATTTATAAGCAAAAAACAGAGTTATTGGAAAAAGGTTATATGATAAAAAATTCTGCAGATGATTATGAATTAACTAATGCAGGTTATGAGTATTTGAAAGAAAAGAGAGTAAACAAGATTAAACGAAAATCTAAAAGGTTGAATAGTGATAATAGTAAAAGTAGTGAAAAATCAATTATTAGTGATACAATATGGTTGAATGAAAAGTTGACTGTTATGTATGAAGAAAGAATAAATGAATTGCAGAAACAAGTAGATTATTTTAAGGGATTATATGAAAACGAGAAAGAAGAACGAAAATCAATAAATGATAAATATCAAAATTTTTTAATATCATTATCTGAAGATAAATAATACCAGAGCATATCGTAATAAACCCAAAACACACTAAATAAGGCGGTTTACTTGACTTTAGGAGATAAACTCAATATAATGATATTGCCAAAGAGAGGATAAAGAGCAACGCTGGGGAGCGACTCTGAACGGCTCAATGGTCGAAGGAATTAATCATAAAAAAAGTGGACATATCCACTTTTTTTATGATTAATTCCTTCGACACATTACGAATATGAATATTAACTTAATCTTGAGAAAATTCATTTGAAATGATTGTGTTTTTTTCTTCTACAAGTCTTACCATTTCGTTTGATAATCCGAAATAAGCGTTTCTATAATAAATGAAATAGTAAGATGTTATAAATAATAAAAATAAAAGTACTATAATTATAACCAAGAAAATTTTATTTAATTTATTCATAAGTTCACCTCCTCGTATCTTGCGAGACATTTTTATATAATGTATTTTATCAAAATATAAATTTTTTTTCAATAGACACAAAAGAGACCAAATTTTAGTTAAAACTAAAATTTGGCCATTTCACAAATACGCACCTTTACAATTAATTAGTTCTTAGTGTTGTTAATATTTAATTACGATGGATAAGCGTATGCTGTACCACTCGCGTAGGCTACTCTGATTTGGATTTTGTAAACATCAGAGCCACACCAAAATTCTCTTGTTCCATATCCCGGACAAGCTTTTGTTTCACTCCAAACAACATTACCGTTTTTTCCTAACATACGGATATCTGCTCTTAAGATTCCTAATCCATCAGTTCCTGTACTACTATTAAATACAGTGACATTTCTGTTGAATCCAGTAGTAGATTCTGCTAATGTTGTCCATGTTGTTGATGTTACAATTGTACCTTTATAAGTATCAGCTGCATAAATTTTACTTGCTGTTCCCATGATGGCAACAAACATAAAAGCAACTGCCAAAAGGATTTTAGTTGTTTTATTTATAGTTTTTGTCATATACATACTCCTTTTCTCTATATACAGGTAAAGGGTGCGTATTGTGAAATTATCAAAAGATAAAATAAAAAATTTTCTTTATTTCATCTTTTGATTTTATGTGCATTTTTTTATGCTAAATAATTATATGATGTTTTGGTAATTATGTCAATATGTTAAGCTTGTTTAAGAGTTTAATCTTCCAAAAAAACATAACATTAAATTTCAAGTTCAATTTCATTGTCTTGTATTTTATTTTTTGTGTAATAATCATTTTTTATATATAATTTATTTGTTCTTTCGTCTTTTTCAACTTCAATTT
>ONEP01000249.1 GCA_900316875.1 Candidatus Ruminimicrobium bovinum | reverse complement strand
GATACTGACTTCGTAGAAGCAGTTACCGATGTAAACTGGGACAAAGAAATTGCTCAGCCAAATGGTAAAGCTCTTATTGAAGGTCTTACTCAGGATGTTATTGAATCCGACCTTGGTCTTGCTAACACAGCATTCGTTGGTGCTGGTTGGGGCCCTCTTACAAAGGCTAATGGTTTCTTGCGTTCTATTTCTACCGAATCCCGTTATGGTTTCGTTGACCCAATGATTGATTCTATCATGGCTTCTTGTGGTCAGGCTTTCACACCAGTTGATGCCGAACCTCTCTATGCTAAGGGTGAATTGACCAAGATGGGTGGAACCGAATATCGTATGCAGCAATTCTTACCATCCTTTGAAATTTCTGCTGATTTGGCTAATGAATTGGCTTCCGCTACAGTATCTACCTATACACAGGGTGCTACAGCTGACACTATCGTATTGAGTGGTGTAACTGAAGATATCCCAGTTGGTACACCATTGTTCATTAAAGATGTTTATGCTACTAACCTTGTTGGTAATAAGACCTCTAGTCTTAAAGCTTTCATCGTAATTGAACAGGTTGAAGCCGGTACTGTTAAGGTTCGTCCAGTTGATTTCGCTGGTCAGGGAACTAAAGAAGCTATCTTCAAAGATGGTACTAATGTAACAGCTGCTGGTTTGGCATCCAAGAAACTCGTTGACTCTATTAAAGAAGGTGTATATTACACTGGTGTAATTCGTCTTGATGGTGTTATGGAATTTGATACCTTGAAGAAACAAGATTGGTCTAATGCCGACTTGACATCTAGCGGTATTGAAGGAATCAATGTTCACTGTGCTCGCGCAGTTAATGTTGAAGCCGGTACTAACAAGACCAGATGGGCCGTAGCCGCTATTGCAGGTGTAATTGAACCTCGTGGTGTTGCTTACGTCTGCATTAAAGACGAAGTTCCAAACAAGGTTGTTCTCTAATAGATTGACCGAATAAACAAACAAATAAGAGGGCCAAAGGGGCCCTCTTTCTTGTTATATTTGAACTTTAGGTTTATCAAATAGTTCTTTATATTTCTCTATATTACCTTCAAGCCATCGTTTATTTAAATACTCATATTGATATTCTATAATTTCATCATAATGAGCATCACATTGTTTCATAGCATATTCTATTTGTTTAGCTGTGGCTCTAACTGGAATCTTCTGTAATTCGTGAGCATAGTGATATGGACTATTATCAAAGTCACTAACCAAACATACTCTACCTACAGCACATGATTCAAGATATTTCAAATCACTCTTACAACAGTTAAAGAAATTATCTGCTAATGGTGCTATAATATACTTACATTGATATGCTATATTATAGAAGTAATGAGCATAACTCATCATATCTACCCAATTATAAACTCGTCTAGGTTTAATAAACCAAGGACAAATACCCATAATATCTACATCTTTATCTTTCAAGAATTTATCCCATTCTGCTGTGAAATCACCATACATGTGATTTGGATTACTGAAATGGGTTGGTGAACCAGCATATAATATTGTATTTGTTTGTGGTTTGGCTAGTCTTGGGAAATTCCATTTAAATCTTGGTAACATATTTGGGATAACTCTAATCTTATGAGCATCCACATACTGTGATAATGAATCTTTCAATGATTCAGTAGTACATGTAACAATATCTGCTAATTCATTTAAATGTTCTTTCATTGAAGTTCTATTCTCTTGCCAAGGTACATTTGTGAAGTTATACTTTGGTAATTCATCCCAAACATTATCATCATAGTCTACAACAAATTTAATATCTTTCCCTTTAGATTTAATTTCGTTCTTGATATTCAATAATGCTTCAAAGTTCTTCTCACCAGCTACTCGTTGTGTGAAATAGTAATCTTGATTATGATAATGAAACTTACCTGGTGGACAGATAGTGATATTATAATCTTGATACAATAAATCTGCTACATTTGTGATACGATAATAACCACATGCGGATTTATCCATTGGAACTGCATCTATATTAATATTACTCATTTATTCTTCCTTATTGTTATTTGATACTTTGTGTGTGCTAAATTCATAAAGATAATCATCAAGTTCTTCATTACAATGTTTCATAATTTCTTGTTGTTTAAGATAGTTCTGTTTCTTACTTTCATAATAATGGATAAATGAAACATAACAACATCTATATGCGAAACTGTATATTGAACTACCTCTATCTTTCTCAAATTTGGGTAATGCTTGTAATAGTTCTAATACCCCTTGTTCAAATAGTTCAGCTCTTTCTATCATAGGTTTATTCTTAAATTTAGGATTCTCTTGTACAATGTAGATTATTGTATAAACATACATCGCATATCTATCATCTTCTTCTGTTGTTAATCTTTGGTTATCTTTGACCTTTAAGACTAAATCTGTGAAATCTTCTAAATCTAAATCATAATACTTCACATAATCTGGTGAATTATGGTCGGCATGGCAGTTTCTCTTTCGTCCAGGGTCTTTCCATTTGGGCATGAAATACATCTTAATTTCCTTATGTTTGGGGTTGAACTTTCTATTATTTATACTAATTATTAAACATACAAATAATTATCATACGGCTATGCCTTGGAGGAAGGATTAATATGGTAAACGATAATGATATTGTGCAGTGGGCATATCTATTAGACCCTGCATTCCAAATAGTTAATACTGCGGGTAAACCATTAACAGAAGGTTATATTGAAGTTTATTATCAGGGAACCCGTGACAAGTATTATTGTGCTAATGACTTTGATGGCACATTACTTCCATTTCAAATTCCATTAGATAGTTTGGGTTCCAATATTGTATTGGCTAGCCCAGATAATGCTTACGATATCTACATTTATAATAAATTCGGTTCTCTTATCATGTCCCGTTATAATGTTAAACCTGGACATGGTGCTGGTGGTTCTGGTGGATTAACTACTATTACTATTACATCTAGTGATGGTACTGTACAAATTGATAGAACCGGTAATACTTACGATTTATCTATTCAAGATACTATTGATAGAATTGATGAGCTTGAAGAAGCTATTGCTTCAGTATCTGGTGTTACAGAATACTCAGTAGCTACTGGTTATGGTGATGGTGGTACATTCGTATTAACAGATAAAGATACCAAAGATATTACATATCTTAATGATATGAGTGGTTGGAGATTACAACCAGGTAAAGTTTATCAGTTAAACTTTAATACCAAATTTACATTAGATGACCAATATAATAATCTTGTAGAAGGTAAACTTTATCTTGATGGAGATATGAGTTTCTCACAAGATTGGTCTTTCACATTAGATGACTCATTTGACCATATTCATCATATTAATGGTTCTACTATTATTGTAGTACCAGATTCATTACAATATTATGATTTAGCATTGAAATACACTTTCAATAGTATTGTTAATTGTGCAGTAGATTTAGAGAATATTTCTATTGTAGATATTACAAGTATAGTTAAAGACCCTAGTGCTGGTGAATATACTGCTGGTGATGGTATTAACATTACTAACCAAATTATCTCAGTTGACATGGATTACATCAATGAACAAATTAACATTGATGAGAAATTAAGTTCTGCTGTTAATATTGCTAATGATTATACAGATAATTCTATAAATGAAGTTATCTCTACAATAAACAATGTAAGTGGTGATATCATTAACTATGTTGATAATTCTATTGGTGATGTTGTAGATGTTATAGCATCTGCTACTGCTACATTAGAACAAGAAATACAAGATATTCCACCACAAGTTCAATCCGACTGGGAACAAGATGACTCTACACAAGTAGATTATATTAAGAATAAACCAGATGAAATTGAATTAATTGCTGGACAGAATATTGGTTTATTTGAAGGTAATGGTACATTAACCATTAGTGCTTCTGCCACAGATTTATCAGATTATGCTACACATAGTGAAATATATTCTGCTACTACTTCCGCTATTAATAGTGCTAATTCATACACTGATAATGCTATCTCTAATATAGACTTTAGCGATTATTCTACTCATAATGAAGTTTATAGTGCTACATCTACTGCTATTGCTTCAGCTAATAGTTATACAGATACTGCTATTGCTAATATTGATTTAACACCAGCTGTTGAAATAGTTTCACCTAATAATACAATTTCTGTATCTTCTGTAACAGATAGTGTTAATAATACAAAGACATTCTATATTGATACAAATAGTCCAGATACAAATTATTGGATTGGTGAAGCTAACTTATCTTTGAGTGACCAAAGTTCTCAAGGACAAGTTGGTTATTATAAAGATGTATTTGATTATACTACTAAATTAAATGGTAATCTTGATGCTACCAAGTTAAAGAAAGGTTTATATCTATTAACTGCTAATGTAATGATTGTTGCTGATGAAGTTAACAATGATTTGGCAGAAATTCAAATACAGAGTAATAGTACATCTGCTATTTCATTCACTAGTTCTGTATTCCAACACGATTGTTCTGTTGCTGATACACTTGGTGAACCAATGGATGAAAGCCATCAGATTGCTACTATTGTTAGAGTTGTTTATGATGATACCCCAATGAGTTTAATTGCTCGTATGGATGACCCAACAACTGTTTCTAATGAACTTCATTTGTGGTTCAGTGATATTGGTTTGTATGAACTTAATGGAACATCTATTGGTGGTGGTTCTTCACCAAGTGCTAGTGGTTCTTATGATGCTGGATGGGGTATTGTAATAAATGGAAATGTAATTTCTGTTAATCCAAATATTATACCAGATATTAGTAATTTAGCTTCAACTACCTATGTTGATAATAGAATTGCTTCTGCTGTTAATATTATTGAAAGTGAAATTCCTGATGTATCAGATATGGCAACTCAAACTTGGGTTAATAGTCAAGGTTTCTTAACAGAAATTCCTAGTTATTATGCTACTGACACAGAAGTTAATAATGCTATCGCAACTGCTATTAACTCTATTCCTGCACAAGTCAATGCAGATTGGAATAGTACAAGTGGTAAGAGTGAAATCTTAAATAAACCAGATTTAAGTGTATATTCTACTCATGCTGAAGTATATAATGCTACTGTAACAGCTATCAATGTAGCCACTGCTAATATTCCATCTCATGTTCAATCTGATTGGACAGAAGATGATAGTACAGATCCTTCTTATATACAGAATAAACCCGAGACAATAGATGTTGATGTTTGCCCAATTATTGCTGGTAATGGTATTAGTATTACTGCTAGTGGAGATAGTGCTGTTCTTTCATGCACCGTCACAGGATCAGGTGGTGAGAGTTATTCAGCTGGTAATGGAATTGATATTACTAACAATACTATTTCTATTGATAATACAGTCGCTCTAAAGAGTGATATTCCTGATGTTACTGAATTTGTAACATCTACTGAAGTAAGTGCTATTGTTGGTTCTGTATCTTCTATTATTGAGAATGATATTCCTGATACTAGCGATATGGCTACAAAGACTTGGGTTACTTCACAAGGATATTTAACAGAAGTTCCAAGCAATTATGCTACCGATACAGAAGTTGCTAATGCTATTGCTACTGCCGTTAGTGCTATTCCTTCTCAAGTTCAAAGTGATTGGGATGAAGATGATACTACTGATCCATCTTATATACAGAATAAACCTGAAGAAATAAATCTTGTTGCTGGTACTAATATTTCTATTACTGCTAGTGGTGATAATCTTGTTATTTCTAGTACTGCTTCTAGTGTTGAACCAATAGAATATACTGCAGGAAATGGTATTGATATTACTAATAATACAATCTCTATTGATAATACTGTTGCTTTGAAATCCGAAATACCAGATGTATCTTCTTTCGTAACATCTAATGAAGTTAGTGCTATTGTTGGTGCAGCTACTGCTGAATTACCAACATTTGAACAAGTTCAATCAGATTGGACTGAAGACGATACTACTGAACCTTCATATATTCAGAATAAACCTGAAACTGTAGACATAGATGTATGCCCAATTATCGCAGGTGCTAATATCACTATTACCGCTAGTGGTGATTCAGCAGTTATTAGTTCTACAGGTGGTGGTGGTTCTACATATACAGCCGGTACTGGTATTGACATCACTAACGATGTAATCAGTGTAGATAATACTATCGCTACAAAGACTTGGGTAGGACAACAAGGTTATTTGACATCTGTTCCTTCTCAATATATTACTGAAACAGAATTAGCAAGTGAACTTACAGATTATGCTCTAAAGACAGACATTCCTGACCCAGTAAGTGGTGCTAGTGGTGTTAAAGTTGAAGATAGTGTTGTATCATTAGATAATCCAGTTGGTTTGTGTGCTGGTGATAATATTACTATTACTGTGAGTGGTGATAGTGCTATCATTAGTGGTCAAGCCGGTGGCGGTAGTACTTATACTGAAGGTACTGGAATTGATATTACTAATGATGTAATTTCTATTGACGATTCAGTTGTTGCTACAAAGACTTGGGTTGGTAATCAGGGCTATCTAACTACTGTACCATCTACTTATGCTACTGATGCAGAAGTTTCTAGTGCTATTGCTACCGCTATTGCTAATGTTGATACTGTATCTATTGATGTTTGCCCAATATTAGCAGGTGAGAATGTAACTATTACAGCTAGTGGAGATAGTGCAGTAATTGATGCTACTATTGATACTTCTACATTTGCTACAAAGACAGAAGTTCAAACTGTTAGTGCTGCAATACCAGATACTAGTGATATGGCAACAAAGACATGGGTAGGTAACCAAGGATATCTAACTTCTATTCCTTCTACTTACGCAACAGATACTGAGGTTTCAAATGCCATAGCTTCTGCTACAACTGGTATGGTTACATATAGTGGTAATACAGCTATTAACCATATTCAACTTGTATCTACATTACCTGCTTCACCAGATGCTAATACACTTTATCTAATTCCTGAGGCTTAATATGAGTTTCAAATTAGGAAATACAAATATTAGTGAACTCTATGTGGGAAATTCCAAGATAGCACAAGCCTATCTTGGTTCTTCCCTTGTATTCTCTTCTGCTCCTGCATTTGATGGTTATGTAGTCAAAGTAATGTGGCACGATGGTCATTCTTCACAAGTTTCTGCTCAAGGTTTCAAATTCAATGGAACTACTGTTTCTTCTTCTATTGTGAAGAAAGGTTATCTATATACTCAAGATGGAGGACTTCAAGTTCTTACGGCAAGTGATATAGAATCAGCTTGTGGTGAACACGACCAATTCATTATGTGGGGTAAGGGTTGTGAGTTCTGGTTTGAGAATAATGCTAACTTAACTCAATTTATGTGGCACTGTTTCCAATATTTCCAACCTGATGGAACTTGGAATGTAACTATTAATAGATATACAGGTGATACTATTGAAAGTACACCAATCTACAGCAATACAGCAAGTCCTGCACAAGATGCTTGGTTAACCTTTACTGTATAATGGGAGTAATTTATGAATATTAGACCTTTAATTGTTGTAAGAAGTATTGTACCACCTGAACCACCAGGACCTGTTATTGAATGGGATGTTTGGGATAGAACAACATACGATGATTCTAGCTGGGAAGAAACCTTAACCAAAGATGGTACTGTTGGTACTGTTACAATTTCTAAAGCATCTCAATTCATTAACTTTGGTGCTAATGTTGATACATTCTATGGTGATAATAGTTTATCTACATTAAATGTAGAATTAACAAAGCACTTTAGATTTAATGATACTTCTTCATTAACGGATGCTACTACTGTATATTCTACATTAACAAATGGTGTTAAATCACGAACTACTGGAGATGGATTTATGTTAATTGGTAGTGGAAGAACTATTAACATAAATGGTAATGGGCATGTAATACAAGGTTTATATTGTTATAGTACAAATTCACAGAATGGTGGTTCTTTCTTAAGATTTACTGGTGGTACATTTAGTTTAAATAATCTTACATTTGATAGATGTTTATTTAGAAGTAATGCTCAAGCATCTTCTGCTTTCTCTATGATTAATAGTGGTGCTAAATTTGTATCTAGTTATCTTAACTTTAATAAATGTGCTGTTGCTAGTGAGTCTACTTCTCAATATCAATGTATTATGTTTGGTTTCTTAAATAGTAATGCAAGTACAACTTATGAACATATTAATACTTCATTCTATGGTTGTGGATTTAAAGGTTCTAGAAGTTGGTCTGATTATTCTTGTGGTGATGGTGGTATTTCTAACTGGAGTTCATCACCAACATTCTATTCTAAATGGAATAATAGT
>ONEP01000252.1 GCA_900316875.1 Candidatus Ruminimicrobium bovinum | reverse complement strand
TGACGTGTCGTTGAAGTCTGGAGCATTCGTGATGGTTGCTTTTCTCGGAATGTTCGTCAGCGTTACAGTAAATCCATTGTAGGATGAACTGAATCTGTCGTGAGAGATCTTCGCATCTACATAAATGCTCTTTTTACCGTCAGAATCATGAGAAATCGTGAGATATTTGTCAAAAAGGACTGTATCACTCTCATATTCTATCTTCTGTGACGGACCAATGCTCTGCGAGTAGCTTGTACCGTTTACTGTGCAGTAACAGGTACCGGATCCGTATGTCGTATAACCGGTATTCGTTCTCCAGGCTATTACCCAGACATGGATATACGACGTATTATTCGTTATGTCCGTAGAGATCTCGTCTACATGGATATCGTACTTGATATACTGGTTAGATGTAGAGAAATACGGGCTTGTTGCCATTTTTGTTTTCCTCCTTATACCACGCTTACCAAGCCGATGCCGTCATTGACAAGGTTGTTGTTGGAATCGTAGACCTCAATAGGTACGAATCTCAGCTTGTTACAAAGTGTTATCTCTTCTTCTATTACGGACTTTTTCTGATGGAACTCGTCTTCATTTACCCAGAACAGTCTGTTATTCTGTGCATCATATCCGGCAAAGCCGTCTGTCGTATTTACTACGATGTAGAAACCGTCCACGCCGAACATCCGCAGGCCGTTGTTATCCAGCTGCGCGATCAGTGAGTTCGCTTCGTCATAGACCTGAAGCGTTCCGTTCTGGTTCAGGTTAGAGCCAAGCTGCAGGATGCCGCCCTTGATAAGGTCTGCCGAGAGTGTTCCTGTCGTGATGAAATCTGCCACGATCTCGCCCTGTGAGGTGATCGCGATCTCGAAGCTCGCGGGATCATATCCCTGATTCGAGTACCCGAGGCCGTTCTGGTTCCATCTCCAGACACGCGTCGCAGTCTGTATATCATCAGTGTCCATGATGAGCAGTTCATCCGGTTGTCCGTCGCCGTTTGAGTCGTGAAGGATGACATATCCTCCGAGATTGCCCGTTATGAGCTCGGTGGCGTTCCTGATGGCTGCTTCCATAACAGATGCAGTGACTTTATTAACCGCCAGTCCCCAGTCAGAGTTCTCAAAGTTTTCACCTTCAGCCTTGGCTGTGTGGCAGTAATAAAGGTTATCCTGATCCGTCCAGAGATCACCGACGTCATACGGCGGAATAGGTGTTGATATAAAGACACGTCGTTTGTGGTCAGCTGTGTCCTGCGCTGCCTGTGCAGCTGCAAGAGCTTCAGCGATGCCCGTGTCCTGGATAAGAGTCCAAGTCCACGCATCATCCTCGTATGTCCATCTGTAACAGAACTGTGTCGTGTTATCAAAGAACAGGTCGCCTGCGTGTTTTTCTTTCTCTTCGTCTGTAGTCCATTCGCTCGCAGGCTCGTTGTCGAGTGCAGGAGCGTAGTCGTAATACCAGGTCGTGATATTTCCGTCGATCTGGTTCTGCAGATCTTCAATATCTTCGTCCAGAGTTTCCTTGACAGCATCAGTGTAGGCCTTTGCTTCCTTGTAGCTCTGTGTGATCTCTTTCTTGATCTCAGCCTGTCCGTTTGAGAGAACGTCAGACAGTCCGGACTTTGCATCTCCGAACTCTGTCTCAATGTAGCGCTCCTCGATGCAGTCCCACTTGGTTCTGATACACTTGGCGCTCACTGTGATGCCGTATGCTTCATAGTAGATATTTACCATGTCACAGAGATCCACGCGGTCTTTCAGCTGTCCGATCTGTGCGAAGTCCAGCGTGATGTTATTTGTAGGTACCGTCAGCTCGTTGTTGCTGATATACGTCGTGGTGATAGAATCAAGGTCTGCAACTGATGGAGCTTCCTGGAACTCACTTGAGCAATCGAGGAGCTTCTTAACAGGAGCATCAAGCGTAAGACCTGTAGAGATCTCGGTACCCAGAACAACAGTGTCGTCGTTCCCTTTATAGTATGCCTGGACAGATGTTGCGAGGTTCTCTGAAGAGAGTTCCTGTGACAGCTGCATGAGGTTCTTTCCATACCTGATAGTCGTTCTCGGTGTGGTAACGCCTCTGTGCAGCTTCAGCTCTATGTTGAAGTTGTCAAAGTGATATTCTCCGGTACCGTAAACATCAAGAATGGAACCTTCTTTCCCGGCAAGCCATGACCTGACTGAAGACGGTTCAGTGATCTTGAAGTTTCCTGCGTTGCTCTTATCAGTAGTGAATGTATATCCGGGAGCGGATGCCTGCAGGAGCTGCATAGCCAGTATGATGTTTGCTGCAGTACCGGAAGTGATAGACAGGTCATTCAATCCGTAAGAGATATGACGTGCTTTTACGGTGAACTGTCCTGCAAGTGTCTTTCCCACCTTATAGATCCTGAACAGCTGAGGATCGTCAGTGAAATTCGGTTTGACCTTCAGCAGACGTCTTGTTGCTATCTCGGAGGCGTGGATTCCGTTTGCCGGATATACCATCTCGAGTTCATATATACCGTTGCGCGTTTCCTCAACTGTGCAGCTGATCGGAGCCAATACGCCCAGACCATAGTCTGAAGGGACCGTGCCGGGTACTATTGACGCGTAAAGGATGGGATATGCCATGTTATTTTCCTCTTAAAGTGTATAGAATCTCGGAATGATCTCCACGCTCGTGAAGCCTGATATCGTGATGCTGTTATCACCGGGCAGGAGCTTGGGGAACACTCCGCTTGCCAGAGAGTTTCTGTTTTCTGAAGGCAGGCGGTAAACATCCTGCTGCTCACTGTCTATGTAGACATAGTCGACGAGGTCAGTGATGTTCATTGTCTGCCCCTGAATGGTCAGGGTACCGGAACCGGTACCCATAACCTTAATGAGAGGCATTGCTTCATACGCGGTCGGGTTCAGGAGGGAAGATGTCACGCTTGAAGCTGAACCTCTTGTGATAGTGGTAGGGATCTCACCGTCCTTCAGGAAGAGCTCTGCACGAGCCTTGAACGTGATGTTCGTTCTGGCTGCTTTGAAGGTGCGGAGCTGCTTAACGTCAATTCCGCCCTCGTAATATGCGAGCCTGAAGTGTTCAGGCTGAATGGAGTTCTCAAGTCTGACGTAACCTTCAGGCATTGAGAGCCATGTCAGAACATCCATCCAGCGTTCCGGGAGATCGCGCCTCAACGAGACTGTGTACTTCAGTGAGACGTTCTCCCAGCATCCGCCGTCCTGGATGACCTTTTCGCTTCTTCCGGGAATGGTGAGGACTGTTCTCTTTCTAACGGGTGCCGGAAAGATATCTGCCTGTTCGAGCATCAGACCATGATCTGAAGATGTCTCGCCATTGAATGTGAATAAATCTTTCTTAATCATGCTAATCCAAGCTCCTTACTTTTAAGGCTTTCTGTGATGTATTCCTCGAGTTGCTTTGCCAGCTCCTGAATGTTCATTCCGGGCTGTGCGTAAATATTGAATGTGTTGTTGATGACTGTCTCGCCACGTGAAGCCTCGCGGATCATGTTGTAGAGGTGCTGTTCACCAGTAATAACCTCGGGACCAGCTTCGCCGCCTGCCAGGAGCTGTCCGTTCTGCTCGCCGAAGATCGTAGGACCTCGGAGGATGCGCGCAGCGTTCATGGCCTTCGCATACCACTCAACAGAGAGCTTCGGAATGGATCCCTGCAGGAGGTCTGAAACCTTCCAGCCTGAAGGAGAGATGGCAAAGTGCGGAAGCTTCATCTTCGGCCACTCAAACTTGGCGCCGCTGAAGAAGCCTTTGATGGCTTCAATGATGCTCTTGACCTTATCCTTGGCTGCCTCAACCGGCTTGACGATGGCATCCTTGATGCCGTTCCAGATCTTAGTGACGGTTGTCTTGACTGCTTCAAAGACGGTCGTGACGGCCGTTTTGACGTTGTTGAAGGTCGTTGTGACCTTTTCCTTCACGTTGTTTACGACGGTGCTGATAGCGTCCTTGATGGCGTTCCAGATGGTCTTGCAGTTGTCTCCAAACGTGGTGAAGGCTGTAATGACCAGATTTATGAATCCGACTATGCCGCCGACAATGACCTCAAGGAAAACCTTTATGGCAGGGGTCAAAAATTCAATAAGACCGGTCACGCCGCCTATGATGATCTCAAGGAAGGCAGAGATGAAAGGTTCAAGGAATTTTACAACCTCGGTCACGGCTGTCAGGATGCCTGACAGGAGACTTCCTATCAGAGGAAGAAGCGGCTCAATGGCTTCCAGGATGCTTGAGATCAAGGTTGAAACGACGGGCAACAGCTCGCCCAAGAGTGAGAACAAGGTCTCAAAAATGGGGAAGAATGCCTGGATCAACTGCGAGATTATAGGCAGAAGCTGGATAATTATGCCGAAAACGTCATTTATTATAGGCGTGAGGGCTATCAGGGCATCGGAAATGAACTGCAGGATCGGAGGCAGGATCTGTCCGAGCAGGCTCACCAGCTCAGAAAAAATAGGTGCCAGGGCGTTCATGAGCTCCTGGACCAGATTCATTATCTGAGGGATCCAACCGGAGACGGTCTCGCCGATCTGCTTGATGATGGGTTCAAGGTTCTCTTTCAGCGTTGCGATGGTCTCGGTTATCGAGTTCCGGAAGTCCTCATTCGTGTTCCACAAGTGTGCAAACGCTGCAGCCAATGCAGCGATCACGGCAATTATTATGCCTATCTTGCCTGTCAGACCTCCGAAGATACCTCCGAGACCTTTCTCTCCGAGTATGCCTGCAAGTCCGCCCGCCTTGGATATCAATCCGCCTACTCCGCTCGTGACTTTGCCGAGACCTAAGAGCATAGGACCGATAGCAGCTGCGACGCCTGCGATCTTAAGAATAGTATTCTGCATTTCCGGGCTGAGGCCTTCCCAGCCTTTCCTGAACTTCTCTATCTTGTCAGAGACGGTCTCGACCACTTTAGTAATGGACGGTCCCATCGTCTCAACGAGGTCATAACCTACGAGCTTGAGGTTGTTTAGAGCCTGCTTGAGATTATCTATAGGTGAGATGGTCTCTTCAAATGTTGAATCCAGAGTGCCCGCGAAGTCCTCCATAGAGGTTCCGAGCTCGTCAAATGACAGCCTGCCTTCTGCACATGCTGCAGCGATCGCAGGACCGGCCTTGTTACCGAAGAGCTCTATAGCCTTCTGCATTGCTTCTGTATCAGTTTCTGCAGAAGCCATCTCCTGCTGGAGTTCTGCGATAGCCTCTTCCATCGTCTTGCCGTCCTTGGTGGCGTTGACGAAGGCTTTCTTAAGGCCTGCCATGACTGCAGACGAATCAATACCGCTCTTGTTCAGGTTAGCCAGGAACAGAGCAGCATCGGAAGCGGAATAACCCATCTCCTTAAGTGCTGCAGAGTTGCTCATCATGTCAGAAGCTAACTGGTCTACGGAGACACCGGTGCTCTGAGATGCTGCAGTCAAAGTATCAAGGAATTTTCCCGCGTCGTCTGCAGACAGGCCAAAGGCAGTCATGGCAGACTGTACTTTATCTATTGAAGTCGATACAGATGTACCGTTTACTTGCGCGAATTTAATAAAATCACCGGAGAGCTCCTGCAGCTTATCTCCGGTGACATCAAATCTTGTATTTACTTCGCCGACAGCATCGGCTGCTTCTTCAAACGAAGTGGGAATGGAAGTAGCCAGGTCTTCACAGATGCCCTGCAGCTCCAGAGCTGCTTCGCCTGTGGCGCCTGTCTTCTTGATGATGGTATCATACGCAGCATCAACGTCTTTCCATGCCTTAACGGAAGCAGCTGCACCGGCTACGATTGGAGCAGTGACATACTTGCTCATCGCAGTGCCGGCCTTCTGCATGTTGTCGCCGACCTTAGTGACTGCCTCGCCGAGTTCCTTCATAGCAGCAGAACCGGACTTCAAGGCAGCGTTGACCTCTTTCAAGGAAGCTTCATACTGATTGAGCTTCGTCTGGGCCTTCTTAAGTTCGTCTTCCTTCTTTGCTATTGCTTCCTGGCTCGTGTTCTCGTCTTTCTTCATCTCTTCGAGCTGCTGAGTCAGGATCTGAACCTTACTCGAATAAGCCTCTGTCTGAGATGCGAGATACTTCTGGCTGTCTGTCAGCTTCTGAACAGCTGACGTGTTGGAATCATACTGGCTCTGCGCGAGCTTGAGATCCGTATAAGCAGACTTCGACGCTTGTGAAACGCTCTGCAAGCTCTTCTGGAAATCTACTGCACCTTCTGCAGTAAACTGTATGCCTACTTTCTTGATGTCGTCAGCCATCTTCTTTACCTCTATTCAATAGCAAATTAAAAAGAGCGTCCTTCATGCCCTGGATCAGCATCATGTCGCGTGATAACCAGAGCGTGAAGTCGCAAAAGCCTCCGAGGTCAAGTTTTACTTGGAAGACTCGCCCGGGGTCTTGATATCTCCTAAAGCATTCCCCAAGCTGGGCGTCATTCCACTGAGCAATGACCATGCTTCCGAGAAAAAATCCCTCGTTGTCTCCCTTGTAAGGAAATCTCGAAGGAGTCTGATATATTCCACACCGTCCTGCATGTTGGCGATCTCGTCAGGT
Organism: Candidatus Ruminimicrobium bovinum; assembly: GCA_900316875.1. Lineage (GTDB taxonomy): Bacteria > Elusimicrobiota > Endomicrobiia > Endomicrobiales > Endomicrobiaceae > Ruminimicrobium > Ruminimicrobium bovinum. The sequence goes on along the minus strand of ONEP01000252.1, from coordinate 474 downwards.
TCCACGCCACATGCTGAAGCAAGGATCTTGTTAACATCGTCCTTGCATTTATCTATGTTCTGTACGAGAAAACCGATGGCCTTCATAGCGAAGGAATACTGGTTGATGTTGTACTTATCCAGCGCCCTGCGCTCGCCTTCGGTGTATTCTTTCAAAGTCTTCGGTACCAGCTTTCCGCCATTCATCTTCATAGGCGGCTGATAGCTGAATACCTTCTTGTCATCTTCTGTCATACTGTCGATCAGACCGACAATATCAATCTTCTGCAGGAGGGACACCATAGTCCATACATCCTGCGCGCCCATAACGTTTTTTATTTCCATAATTAGTAACTCCTATAACAAAAATGAAACCCATAGCAAACGGCGGTCCACAATGAACCGCCGCCTGTGATATGGGTGTTACGAGACAAGTGTCAAGTGACGGGAATGAGAGCTTCAACAGCTGCAGCTGTGAGCAGAGGTGCGTCAAAGA
>ONEP01000253.1 GCA_900316875.1 Candidatus Ruminimicrobium bovinum | reverse complement strand
TCCAGGCCACAAGTACGCCCATGAATATTACAATGTCAGTACAACCGATAAGGAAGCTGTATTAGCACTGGCCAAAGAGCTGAAAGTTGATGGCGTAGTAGCATACGCCTCAGACCCTGCTGCACCTACTGCTGCATACGTTAGTGAAAAACTGGGCCTGCCAACGAGTCCATATAAGTCTGTGGAGATATTGAGTAAGAAACATCTTTTCCGTCAATATCTTACTGAGCATGGCTTTAACGTTCCCAAGGCAAAGAGTTACACCACCTATGAAGAGGCAGAAAAAGACATAGACTCTTTTCATTTGCCTATGATGGTAAAGCCTGTTGATTCTTCGGGTAGCAAAGGAATTAATAAGATGACTGACAAGTCACAGTTGAAAGCCTTTATGGAGGATGCATTGTCATATTCTCGTGATAAAATATTCCTGATTGAAGAGTTCATCGTGAAGAAAGGTCCTCAGATTTCAGGCGATGCATTCTCTGTAGATGGAAAATTGGTATTCCACTGTTTTGGCAATGAATTCTATAGTACAAAGGTTGATAAAGATTTTGCTCCCTTAGGTGAATGCTGGCCAACAGTAATGCCACAGGAAGTCATTGATACTTTAGTAGCAGATTTACAGCGGCTTATTACTTCTCTTGGTATGAAGAGCAATGCCTACAACGTAGAAGCTATTTATGGAGAAGATGGTAAAGTATATATTCTTGAATTAGGCGCTCGTAGCGGTGGTAGCCTCATTCCACAGATAACTGCTTTAGCAACAGGTGTCGACATGGTACCATACGTTATAAAGGCAGCTCTTGGCGAAGATTGTTCCGACTTAAAGATGGCTCCTGTCAAGGGATATTGGTCAAACTATATGGCTCACGCTAATGAAACAGGCAAGTACGCAGGTATTGAGTATGATGAAACTTTCAAGCAGAACAACCTTGTAGATTTCGTGACGGACATCAAGGAAGGAGATCCTGTTCACAAGTATCGTGACGCTCAGGACTGCGTAGGCGAACTATTGCTGAAATATGATAGTGCTGAGCAGATGAATGATATCATTGAGAATATGGATAAGTACATCGCCATAAAGGTGAAATAACGATGACATTCCAAATAGAGGGACTAAAATTAGAGGAACTATGTGCTTTTCTCCGCTTGCAGGCAGAGGACACCTTTCCAGACTTGAAAAACGAAGAACGTCTTATAATGCTCGCAGAGAAATGGTCGAGCAATGCCGAATGTTCTACTTGTAGAAATAATGAGGGACAATTGATTGGTATGATTGCATTCTATGCCAATCATCAGGGGGCTGATTTTGCTTATATCCCCCATGTGTATGTATCGCCAATGTATAGACGTAAGGGGATATTTTCAAACATGCTTGAAATCGTTGTAAGACGCATAAAGGAGAAAGGATTCCATGAAATACGATTAGAAGTAGATAGGCAGAACAAACGTGCCCAGCACAGTTATCAATGCAACGGATTTGATATAATGCCTTCTTACAATTCTGACCTTCACTCATTCTTCATGAGTAAAATAGTATAAACACAATGACAAAAGCAAAGAATTCAAACCTTGAACATTACGGCAAATGAAATGAACCCAAGTAGGATTTTTATATTTGGATTACGCTAGGTCAATAGCATTGTTTCTTGTTGTATTTGCTCATCTGTATTCTGTAGATTCAGACGTAAAGCTATACATCTACGCTTTCCACATGCCGTTCTTTTTTTTAATAAGTGGAATGTTGCATAGAGATATGGATTATGTTGCTTTGCTAAAGAAGATGATAAAGCGTATGCTAATCCCATTTACATTTTTCCTCTTTATCGGTTATCTTTATTGTGCTTTATCCTCCAAGTCTTTGGCACTTGGAGCCATTTGTGGTAGTGTGGCTGGGATTGTAATGGGCAAAGATATAACAGCAAATGATATACTATGGTTCTTTATTGCGTTGTTTTGGGTTCGCTTGATGGGCAATTGGTTCTTGCGCCAAACTAAAACCGCAATCCCAGTATTGGTGATGTTATCTTGTATGGCATACGGTTTTCATATAAACAATCTCTATATTGGCACGTCACTGATGGCGCTCCCTTTCTACCTTATTGGTTATTACGCAAGAATTGTTATCCCCAAAATAGCTAAGCCTAAATGGAGTGTTCTGTTAACGATTATATTTCTCAGTATGTCTGTATTTATTTCCAACTATAATGGGAAAGTATCTATGATGGGATGTTCATTTGGTACTTCTTCTGTCATTCCATTAAGATACCTCTTGTTTTATGTAAATGGCATAATAGGAAGCATAGCAATTATAGCCCTGGTGGGGGGGATAAAAATGAATCTATTATGGCTGTTGAAACCATCAAAATGCGCTGTCAGCATCGTGGTTTTACAATTTATCCCTATTATGATTTGGTATAGAAGTGTTGGATTCAATCAGAATTACTTCATCTCATGTGCTTATTCGGTGTTAATAATATCAGGATGTATTTTGTTTCATTGTTATGTTGAAAGACATGCGAATTGGCTATTAGGAGGTAAATAGAAAATAAGAAAAATATGACAGAATGTGAAAGAATTATTGAGCAAGGGATTCTTCCAAAATCTTTTTTTGAAGAGGAAGAACGATGCGAGTTTAGGGTGACATCCGAAAGAAAGAAGATTTGGGCTATTGAGATTGATTTGTATCTAAAATTCGCGGAGGTCTGTCAAAAATACGGTTTTCGTTATTATGCTTTATTTGGAACCATACTTGGGGCTGTAAGACATAGTGGAATGATACCATGGGACGATGATATGGATGTTTGTATGCCTAGAGAGGACTACGAGCGTTTTTGCACAGTTGCTGTTTCTGAGTTTAAAACTCCATATTTTTTACAGACTCCATATACTGATAAGAACTATTATTATTCTTTCGCTAAAATCAGGAATATGAATACAACATGTATGCCTGTTTCCATGAGTAAAGCAGGTTTCTGTCATGGAATCTTTCTTGATGTATTCCCTCTTGACTTTTGTAATCCTGACACTTATTCGGATGACAGGAAAGAGATATACCAATGCATAATGAAATGTAGTTCTTTTATGAAAAGAAATAATGATAATCTTGATGTAGAGCAACGAAAAAAAATACAACAGTTTAGCACCACTAGACCACTTGAAGAATATGAAGCAATCCAGCGGATAGCGACTAATTTTAGGTATAAAAATTCAAGATATCTCGGGGTACCAGTTAATACAATTTTGAGACAGAATCAGCTTATTTGGAAAACAACTGATTTTTCTGGATACATTGACCTGCCTTTTGAGAATATCTTAGTAAGAATTCCTCTGGGGTATCATAACATTCTTCAAACAACGTATGGGAACTATACGGAGTTCCCCCCCAGGAATCAGCGAGGTGGATGGCATTCAGGTGTAGTGTGGAATCCAGATGTTCCATATTGTGTTTTTTTAAAAAACTGGAAATGATCAAAAATACAACAATATGAAAGCATTGATCCTAAACAGCGGATTAGGTTCACGCATGGGTGTTATCACTAACGAGCATCCCAAGTGCATGACTGCGATTTCGTACAGGAACACCATCCTGAGTCGCCAACTTAGAATATTGGCGAGCTTCGGAATCGATGAAGTAGTAATGACCACAGGCTACTACGACAAAGTCCTGGTGGACTACTGCAACGCCCTTCACCTCCCGTTGAAGTACACCTT
>ONEP01000256.1 GCA_900316875.1 Candidatus Ruminimicrobium bovinum | reverse complement strand
TCGTCTCGGTTACTTCGACGATCCTGCGAAGTTGGATCCGATGCTTCTTGCTATCCGTGAGAGGATGACTGCTTATGGCATCAAGCCTAGGCAGATTAAACTCTACTCTACTGGGTCTAAGTACCTTAACCCAGACGAGTATGAGAAGCTTAGGATAACTAGACTTCCCGCCACGATAGTCCAGATACCTAGTGACAACGTGGAAGCAGCCGAATACGTTGGCAAGAAGATCATCGATGTTAACCGCATCAGGACCATCGTAAGCGGAACAACAACAGATGATACACAGGTTGCACTGTCCTCACTTCAGACACACCCTGCCGTACTAGACAGAGCTCTGTACACCCAGGAAGTCGATGCTAATGCAGTCTACAACGGTTCGGGTCGTTACTACGAGCTTCTTAAGGATGACGTGTTCACCAAGAACGTTAACGATCCTGCCGTTGCGTATCGCAGACTGACAGATTGTCCTGTCGGCGGACGAATCCTTCATCTTGAACAGAAGGAGTTCAGTCAGGCAGATGTGGATGCAGGCTTGCCTGCGTACGAAGCTAGCGACGATGTCTTCATCCGCATAGCTTTCAACGAACCGAGGTCTTTGTCCCTCTATATGCTCGAGACCACTAGAACTGAGCGTGAGGAAGTTGAAGTCGAGACGGTTTCTGAGTATCGTCATCCGACTCCTAAGGAACTGGATGATGGTAATCTTGTTCTCTATCGCAAACTGTCCAACAGATACAAGAAAGTAGAGCATCCAGTTGCTGGTCACGAGTACTACACTCCAGTTTCTCAGACTGGTAACATCGGCACTGGCCGTATCTTCTGTGAGAATTACGCATCGGAGGATGTGCTTAACCTCGTTGGCCGTACATTCAAATACGAGACGGCATCTAGCCAGAGCAAGTCAGTCGCAAGTCTGACAACTGCTGATATCATCAACTTCGCTCAGAACAGTGAAGTGGAAGGTATCGAGATGTTCATCGTCGGTGAGGATGTTTCCAACAGGGATAGAGCTGATAAATACTCGGGTCGTTTCTTCTCTACCAACTTGGAGATAGAGGTCTCAGAAAACGTGACACAGACCGTTCCTGTTGAAATCCTTATTCCTAAAGACCCAGATGATAAACTGGCTGGGCTAACTGGGGATATTGTCGGTCAACCGGGCATAGTCTCCAAGGACACGTATATCCTCAACTCTGATGAACTGGGTAGGAACTACTACATCAGGTATCTGGAAGCTCAGGCTGAGAAGGAAAGACTGTTAGCCAGGAATGCAGCTCTCGAAGACATCATTAAACAACTGACTGGGAGGTCTTAATGAATGCTTATAGTACACCAGGTCTTGTGACTTCTGACCGTACCGTTCAGGAAGGTGGGCATAACGTCGTTTATGACCTCCTCGGTTCCAACCACGAGTTCAAGAAGACTTACATCCTTGACTTCTATGTTGGTGCCGAAAACACTCAGGTCATCTCGTTCCCCTATCCTGCGTTCGCTAGGGCACCTAAAGCTGGTGGAGTAGATCCAGACACATCCGACATAACAGTCGAGGTGCTTAGCATCGTTCGTAACCAGGATAACGACGAAGGTCAGCTAGCTACTACCAACCTTACATTCCGTTCTACGAACCAAGCGTTCGAGGATGCGGATGAAGGCTGGATGATAGAAGAAGTTGACCAGGACGCTATGGCCAAGGCTAACTACCTTTGGAATAGCCCATCTGGAATAGGTGACTGGAAGTTCAACGGAACCATCATCCGTAAGATTCGCGTCAAGGATCAGAGTGCCGACACTCAGACTAAGCTTACGCTCAAGGTGAGCTACCAGGCATTCTACAAGGATCTTATCGACTCGGATCAATTCCGTACGGAGACAGGTCCTCAGTATACTCGTGAGTTCGGACAGTTCATACTTGACAAGCTCGCTGAGCTCGATGTCAAGACGGACGTCAACCTTGAGAACATGTTCGGTAACACCTCCGCTTCGGAGGATATACTGAACGAGGATCTCACGGGCGAAGCTCCTGAGAACAAGGTAGTTGCTGAACTCCACACGATCGACACGACAACTGGCAAGAGCTTGCTGGCTCCTGCTAAGGGGTCGTTCTATCCTGGGGATGCTACTAGGTCCACTGAACTTGAGCTCTTTCTCTACCACATCGAGCAAGGG
>ONEP01000258.1 GCA_900316875.1 Candidatus Ruminimicrobium bovinum | reverse complement strand
TATCTTGTGTGCGCTGATCCTTTGCGTATTCCCCTTCGTGGCCCAGGCGCAAAAGAATGCTTCCGCCGAGCAGATAGGTATTCGCTTTACCGTGGTGGACAACAATGGTTCGCCGCTGCCTGGCGCCGAAGTCTCCATTGGTGAAGGCCTGGGGCGCTACATCACCGACGCCGATGGCCGCGTGAGCGTGAATTGCGCCATGAGTGACGTGGTCCGTGTAGAAATGCCGGGTTACAAAGGCGTAAGCATTCGTGCCAACGTGCTGGTAGACTCCGATTCCGTGGTGCTTACTCCGGACATTATTTTTGCCGGAGATGCCGACGATATCACGCTCCCGTATACTTCCCTCAAGAAGCGTTACTCGCTGGGTTCAACCATGACCATCAGCGGGGAGGAACTGGCCCGCTATTCGTCGGCCGATATCCGCAACGCCCTCACCGGCGTATTGCCGGGCGTGGAAGTGCGGGAGAACTATGGTCAGGTAGGTGTGAGTCCGCTGGAGCACATTGGCCAGTATGGTGCCGCTACCGCCATCTCCGTAACGGCTCGCGGCCGTCAATTGATGTATGTGGTGGACGATGTCCCTGTGCAGATAAACGAGGTCCCGCTGGATCCCGAACAAATCTTGTCCGTGACCATTATCCGTGACGGCCTGGAAAAGACCATGTACGGTCCTACTGCGGCCGATGGCATTGTGTTTATCCGGACCAAGAACGGCGCCCACAACGACCGTTATCTGAACGTGAGCTTTGAAAAGGGTGTGAACCTGGTGGACCGCATGCCGCGTTTCACCAATGCGGCACAGTATGCTCAGCTGAACAACCTGGCCCGCTATAACAGTGGCCTGAATCCTTTGTATACAGCCGAGGATATCATGGCTTACAAGAAAAAGGACCCGTACGACTATTTCCATCCTGCCGTGGACTTCCGTTCCATGATGCTCCGCAACACCATGAACTATACCAGAGCCGGCGTTTCTTCCGGCGGCGGAAACGACATTGTCAAGTACTACGCCTATCTGGGTTACGTGGGGCAGGACGACATTTACAAGATGGGGCCGAAGTCCGGCTATCACAATGTGAACATCAACGGCAACCTGGAGGTGAAGCTGAATAAATTCATCAGGGCCTCCTTTGGGATTGTGTCCTCTATCAGCATCCGTCAGTCCAACAACTATGGCTACGGTACAGATCCGAACGTGTTTGAGTTGCCGGAGATCCTGGGACATATCACCACCATTCCGCAGCTGGCGTTCCCCGTATACGCCGACAATTCGGAAAAGCTGGAATCTCCCTGGTATGCCGTGAGTACGCAGTATACGCAAAACCCTATTGCCAATATCCTGGAGAATGGTTCCTACACCGAGACCATCCGCAATGCGCTGTTTAACCTGCGCCTGGAGATAGACTTGGATGTGATTACCAAAGGACTCAAGTCCACAACTTATGCGGCTTACGGCTCTACCAACCTGGTTCGGCTGGGTACCTCCGAGGACTATGCCGCCTACCTGATTACAAGCGGCCTGGACGAGGAAGGCAAGACCGTTGTGGTTCCCGTACAGAGTTCCAGTCACTCGGTGAAAGAGAGGGCCAAAAAAACCAACCTGCTGGATTACTATTCCAACCGGTTTTATCTGGTGCAGAAAGTGGATTATGCACGTGTGTTCGGCGAGCACGACCTCAAGTTGTCGGCCGACTACATGATTACCCAGCGCAACCAGAAGTTCATCACTGAGCATCGCCGCGAGATGAACGCGGGTTTTAACGCGACGTATGCGTTCAAGGGCCGGTACCTGGCCCAGGCAGCCCTGAACGGGCACGGAACCTATTCCTTGCTCAAGGCATGGTCGTTCTCTCCGTCCCTGGGACTGGGCTGGATTATCTCTGATGAGCCGTTCATGAAGGGCGCCCGTCAGATAGACTTCCTGAAACTGCGCGTGCAGGGCAGCTGGCTCTCCTATGATTCCCGTACAAGCGCCAATCGCGACGTAGATAACTACACGTGGAATAACGGTGGCCAGAAGTTTGGTCCCTACAGCACCAATCAGTGGTTTGGCAGTACAACCGGCGCCAATGTAGACCGGACTTACCTGTCCATGCTGGGCAATCCGGACTTGCAGCTGGAACGGCGGGCCGAACTCTCCGCCGGTGTGGATGTGACGGCCTTCAGCAAAAGGTTGGATGTGAGTCTCACGGGGTACATACAGCGTCAGAGCGGCATCATTACCCAGATGCAGAACGCTGTCCCGCTCACTGCCGGCATATCTACAGGAAGCTATTACCTGAACTACGACACCAACCTGAACAAAGGTGTGGAACTGAGCGTCAGCTGGAAGGACCGGGTAGGGGATTTTGACTACAAGATTGGAGGCTGGATTGCTTCGCATGCCTCTACCATCCTCAAGACCGATGCCTTGAACTACGCTGAGGACTACCGTTCTCGTGTCGGTAAGTCGGCTACGGCGATCTGGGGTCTGAAGTATCTGGGGCAATTTGCCTCCGACGATGAGACCACTCAGGTGCCCCAGCTTTTTGACGATGCCCTCAAGGCAGGCGACTTCCGCTATCAGGACATGAATGGTGACGGCTATGTGGACAGCTCCGATGCCTGTGTAATTGGTGACAGCGCTCCCAAACTGGTGGGCGCTTTGAACCTGCGACTGGGCTGGAAGGGGATCGACCTGACCGTTTCCGGTACGTTCCGTGCCTTCTATGACGCACAGCTTTCCAATGCCTATTTCTGGAATGGCTGGGGCGACTCCAACTACTCCTATTATACCCTGAAGCACATCAACGACCCTGCCGCACCCCGGCTCACTTATAACAAAGTGAACAATAACTTCCAGATGTCGGGGCGTTGGCTGCAGGATGGCAGTTTCTTCAAGTTCCAGAGCATAGAACTGGGATACGAGATTCCGGTGAAGGCGCTGAAAATAGATCGGGTGGTCCGTGGTTTCCGTGTGTATGCACGCGCCAACAACCTGCTTACCCTGTCCGGCATTCAGGATGTAGACCCCGAGGCTTTGAGTTCCGGTATAACCAACTATCCTCTGATGCGCACCGTGATCGGCGGACTTAAAATCACTTTCTGATGGACGCTGTGAATATGAAAATATGGACAAAGGCGGCCCTTGCCGCAACAACATTATTCGTACTGGGTTCCTGCCGTGGATTTCTGGATCCCTACCCTTCGGCCATCCGTGACGAGGGCTATGTGGTCTCCAGTCCAACCGCCATGCAGGGCCTGCTGGGCGAATGCTATGAGTGGATTTCCACCAATTACAACAATAACGAAGGTGCCTATCTGGATTGCATGACCGACAATGCGGTGCGTACTTCCAAGACAGATGCCATAAGCCGCATGGCTATTGGTGTGAATTCTTCCGACAACAATCCTTTCCAGACTTATTGGACCAGGGATTATCAAGGCATATACAATACCAACCTTTTCCTCAAGGATGGGAACGGCCGAAAGGTACGTTATATGCTGGACGAGCACCTGAACGAGCTGCTTACCAACCTGCTGTGGGGCGAAGCCTATGCGCTGCGCGCCTGGTTCCAGTGGGATCTGTTGCAGAAGTTCGGCGGCGTGGGTACAGACGGGAACCTCCTGGGGTATCCTATCTTGACCGAACCCGTCAAGGATTGGAGTAATGGTTTTGTTCGCGACAGCTACGACGATTGCGTGAAGCAAATCATTGCCGACTGCGACTCGGCTTACAAGTATTTGCCCATCGCCCACCGGGACTTCCTGGTAGAGGATGCCGATGACCTTACGGTGCTGGGCTCCCGCAACTGGGGGCGCATCGACGGCATCTCAAC
>ONEP01000259.1 GCA_900316875.1 Candidatus Ruminimicrobium bovinum | reverse complement strand
TTACCCAGTCCTATGGATCGGTTGATTGAAGCAGATTTGATTTAGTTTGTTCAAATTTATGTGAAAATTTTTGAGTAACTCAAGGACTTTTGTGAGTGAGAGTTCAAATGTCTCTCACCTAGAAATAAATATATATACCTTACTTTCTCTTTGGTACTTTCTCTTTATGAGTGTGTGGTATAACAAATTAATGCGGTTTTGTCCAAAACTTGCAATTCAAATTTAATGTTTTTATATTACAACACATCTTAACGATGGAGTTTGACTTAGTTCCGCATTTCAGTAGTATAGAGTAATTTATCGATCAACAAGGCTGGCACGGTCTTAGCTTCAGAAAAAAATTGTGACCACCAGCTAAACTATACATATCGCACAAGTACCATTTGTGACGCACCGGACTAAGTAAGAGATTTTCTGAAGTGGGCGGTGCCGAGTTGAAGATGGTACCTTCAAAAAGCTCGGCACCGCTTTTTATTGGTGTCAAAGGAAATTTTATGACAGACGAATTTAAGGCGTACTTCAACGCAAACTTCACTTTCAACAAGCCGTTCCGAAGCAATACCTACGGCATAAAGCTGAACGGATCCAACAAGTACCTTCAACCAGGCGACATATTCACACGTTACGCTACGTACATGGCTCAGCAAGGCAAGGTTGCCGACATTACAAAGGATGAAATTATCCAGTACATTAACGACAACATGCCTACGGACAAGCCGGAAGAGCGCAAGCCATGCCGACAGTGGATCAACGAATGGCTGGAAGCCCACAAGGACAACTGGAAGTTCAATACTGGCTGGACGGCGATTACGTACGTGTTCCAAGGCATTCCACGCAACAAGACCCTTGAAGACCTCAAGTCCGCCCTTATGGAAGACGTGTACCAGTACCAGCTTGCCTACAAGACCGAGGAAGTCAAGACAACGCTTGAATGCATTGCTCGTGACCAGAGCAGTTGCGCAGTTGCCAAGATCTTTGACAAGATCGCATACGACGCCAGCATGGTCGATCCGTGCGAACGATTCTTGCACGGCTTGTACAATTACCTCAAGCCGGAGGAAAGCTTCGACATATTCAAGACGCTCATGATGCACTGGGGCTGGGAATGCAAGCGCAGAATGCTCGGCAGGGACGTTGTATGGCATATCTGGATCAACCTTTTCGGTGCCACTGGCATCGGCAAGACCACGCTATTGAAGAAGCTGTGCAGTCCCATGGCCGACTACACGTCCGTCACAAACATTTCCATGCTCTTCGACAGCACACGCGAAATCGCGAAGCTCTCCGAATACTACGTGCTCATCTTCGATGAACTTGCCGTCAATGTCGAAGGCGAACCTGGCGGATTCCTTACAGAGGACAACAAGGCCACGCTGAAGTCCATGCTTACCGCAGACTACCTCGACGTTCGCGTGTACGGTACGCAGAGGCAGAGCAAGCAGAAGATTACCTTCGTGCCGATCAGCTCCGCGAACAACCACCTTTACGACATCATCTTCGACGATACATCCATGCGCCGCTTCTTCGAGTTCCATTGCACCGCAGAGAAGCCCAAGGACTACAATGGCATCAACAAGTACCTCGAACACAGCGACGTGTTCTGGCGAGGCATCAACGAGGACTTGGAAAGGGGCTACTGGGATCCGAACGGAACCGAGATCGGCGAGGAGATTTCCAAGATCCAGGCCAGCTACTATCCGACACGCACCACGACCTCGATGTGGATAAACGCTTGCCGCGTCATGGCCGGAAACATGTCCGGAACGAACGCATACAAGGCTTACTGTGGATGGTGCCGTGAGACTGGCAACAAGCAGAAGACCATGCAGAACTTCATCAAGGACATCGCGCACATGCTCCCAGACGCCATGGACGAGGCTGGCAAGGCCCACCTTGTATGGCAAGACGAGGAAGACCAGACAGTGTTCCGCCAGTCTAGCGCTCGACAGCCAGATGAGTTCGACTCTCTCGTAGGAATGCCAGACGATGCCTACAGCGCTGCTTAAACCTCACCAGTACTCCACGTACATGAAGTACGTCAACATCACGAAGGAAAGCTGGGACAAGCTCATATCCCATCCTTTCGTGACTCCCAACAAGGACGAGGCTCCGCTTTTGATATGGGGACGCATGGCCGATATTGTTGAAATAGATCCGGTGTATAATAAGCCTCGCTGCATAGGAACGAACGTAGGTCGCATGGACTGCATACAGGTGGACTACGACTCGGTATGTTCCATCGAAGAGTTTGTTAAGTGCTACCACAGATACGCATTCCAGCTCTATACTTCCCACAGCTACACGTTCAAGCCTGGTGACAGATTCAGAGTCATATTCCCTCTTGCAGAGCCTATACAGTGCTCGTGGCTGGTAAGGCCAGTCAAGGACATTCTCTGGAAGATGTTTCCGGAAGTGGACACGACTTGCTTCGACAAGGCTCACTGGCAGATTCTTCCATGTATACGTTATTCAGAAGCTCCGTACAGGTTCTTGCAGCACCAAGGCGAGAGACTGTCATTCAAGTCGGACAAGCTAGAAGATGTTGCGATGGAGTACAAGGAGTCTTTCCACTGGAAGAAAGCCATTGCAGAAGCTGACCGTGACCCGTCAGCAAACCATCAAGGAATGCTCAACTACGTCCAGAAAGTGTTCGACGGCACCACCGAAGGATCTCGTGATAAAACTGTCTACAAGGAAGTCATGTGGCTCATAGACAAGGGTTGCGACTACAATGAAGTAATTTCTTTAAGGCCGCCAGTCGGCTTTGAACAAGATTACATACGCAAGGTAGACCGTCTTTTCGGAATGAGGTGACTATGGACAAGGTACTTGGCAACGCATTGCTCTCTATTGCAGGAGTTTCTTTTATATACTTCTGCTACTGGGCTTGGAAGGATATAAAGAGAGAGAAACGTCCTCCGGTGACTGACGATATGATTAACGAAGCCTTTAATCGTATGCTGGATGAGAATGATATCTACATTCTA
>ONEP01000261.1 GCA_900316875.1 Candidatus Ruminimicrobium bovinum | reverse complement strand
TTATAACATTAAAATCTAAATCAATGAAAGTAAGAACTTTACAATTCGGAAAGGCGCTGAGTGCCGCCTTGTTCGTCCTGCTGCTGAATGCGGTGGGATTGACGAAATCGTTTGCCCAAGAATGGGAATGGCAAACACTGACCGTGAACGATGGAACAGACGAGAATGTTTATGTTCCGTTTAATGGTCAATTCAATGGGGAACTCCCTACTTACAGCCAATTCATCATTCCGGCATCGGATTTGACGGAAATGGCTTGGGGTAACATTCGCTCTTTCACCTTTTCTTGTAATTACGATGATGATTATTATGATTATTACTATGGAGGTTTTCCCGGTTGGTCTGATTGCCTTTTTGAAGTACGGATTGCCGAAGTTGGTTTTGACAAGTTTGAATCTTCATATAACACATTTGAACTTTATGACTGGGATTTGATGACTGTGGTTTACGAAGGCGGGCTTTCCGTCATTGATCATCAATTAACCATACCGATTGGATACGAAACATTGGACGAATGGGGTTACTCTTTTTATTATGATTATTATCAATATGAAGGAGAAAACCTGCTGATTGGCATCAAACCCATCTCCGTTTCAAACAATTTAGATTGCAGTTGGTCGGGCATTTATGAAGACGGGTATGATGCATGGTCTTATGATTCTTGGGTTCCATCAGAGTATTCGGATCAAACTCCAACTGCATCGTTGACCTACTTCCGCAATCACAATGGACATGAAAATGTTACGGTTCCTAACCAATTCAAGCCCAAAGTGACTTTCGATTTTGAGCCAGGCTACGTACCTTCGTGCTTGAAGCCTCAGAATGTTGAAGCCGATGAAATAATGATCCACAATGCTACTATCAGTTGGACAGGTGAGGCTCAATTCTTTAATCTCCAATACAAGAAAAGTTCCGAGGAATGGGGCTATTATGATTCTGATGAGTTTGGGGATTGGGTTTGGATTGAAGGAGGAATCACGGTGGAAGGGTTAACGGAATCCCAATACACTCTTGAAGGATTAGAAAGCCAAACCTCTTATGATGTGAGAGTGAAAGCTGTTTGCAGTGCGTGGCAGTATGGCGATGAGTGGTATTACGATGATGTCAGTGATTGGAGCCGAACCTTCACCTTCAGCACCATAAAGCCAATGGCCCCCACCTATTTTTATGCCACTGATTTTGACACTTCTGTAGGTGACTCAGTTACTTTGCGTTGGGGATACAATTCTGACTATTATTATAGTGAAAATTGGGAACCACCCACCTATTGGGACATTGCTGTGACAACCAACTTGAATGCACTGCCAGATGAGATTGGTTATGTCACAATAAATTCAGATTCTCTTCCTGATTATTGGGATGGGTATTACTACGAATTGTCAGCACTTGTTTCTTTTGCTTCCTACAAAGCTTGGATACGGGCCAGTTTTGGCGATGGAGATATTAGCGATTGGTCGGGACCAATCACTTTCATGCCAACCAATTTAACGAATAGTTTATCGGTGAATAATGGCAATAATCATGTGACGCCTGCCTGCTACAGAGTTCCTTTTTACTCTAATGGTAGCCAAAGCCGAAGCCAGTTCATCATTCCCGCTTCGTCGCTTACCGATTTAGCTAATCATGAGATTTGTAGATTGGATTTTAGATCGGACTATCTTCCGGCTTTTCTGAAAGGAACAATTGAAATCTATCTAACCGAGGTGGATGAAGAAGTGTTCACTGATCCAGAATACTATGATTGGGAATCTATGCATAAGGTGTTCGATGGCAGTTTTGATATAGCAGCAAGTTATAGTGGTTATACATCTTATTGGTGGTATGGTAATGCGTTGGCATTTACATTCGATTCGCCTTATTTTTATGAAGGAGGCAATTTACTTATAGGCATTAAAGCCAGTGCTTCAAGTAATGGCAGTACTGTTTATTGGGACGGAATCCAAACAGACAATAATACTGCTTTGGCGAGTTGGACAGGCTCACCTACACAATATGCTTTCCTGCCAAAAACAACAATCTACTATAGTAAAAATTCTTGCCAAAGTCCTCACGACCTTGTCGCTACCGTTAGCGAAGATGACACTTCAGTAACATTGTCGTGGGTTGGTGAAGGAGAGAATTATCGCCTTTGCTATTGGAGCCAAACCGATATGACTCCGAATTATGTAGATGTGACAGGCACTTCATACGAACTGACCAATTTGCCTCGAAGCACTTATTCTTGGAGTGTGCAAACCCTTTGCAGTGAAGATGAAACCAGTCCTTTTGTGCAAGGCCCTTCTTTCTTAAATGTATTGGTAAGAGAGCCTCAATTCCATGACAACATTTACGAGGTTTACACCCCAGGAGAACTGATTTGGGTTGAACGTGTAGTGAATGGCACCATAACTGAAGGCACAGAAGGCGTGTTTCCTACAGGGAACACATCGATGGAAGGACTGACGGTCAGGCTGATGAATGACATTGACCTTCATGATATCAAATGGAGGCCTATAGGTTACTTTAATTGGGATGGTAATTGGGGGACTGGTGAGCTTTATTTTAACGGTACATTTGACGGTAACAACCATATCATAACTAATTTATATGTCAACCAACCCAATGATCAAGGTGTCGGCTTGTTTGGTGCATTAGGATCAAATGGAGAAATACATAGTGTCGGCATAGAAGGCGAGTCTTCGATAACAGGCCAGTTTAATGTTGGAGGCGTTGTGGGTTATTCTTCTTGGGGAAGCACGATGTGGAACGTATTTTGCAACGCTACGGTCACTGGCAAGGAATTCGTAGGCGGTATTGTAGGTTATTGTGGTTCAACGATTAATCAAGCCTATTTTTCAGGTACGGTAACTGTCGATGCAACAGACCCAATGGAAATTAGCGGTTTAGGTTCAGGATATTCAATTGGGTATTGTGGAGGAATTACTGGAAATGGTGGAAATATCAACAATACTTATAATAGAGGTGTGGTTACGTCATTAATGGGTCCCGCTGGAGGTATATCAGGTGGATATGCCAGTATTTCAAATTCATATTCCACGGGTGTTATTTCTTCGGATTCGGGCCAAGGCGGAGCCATCTATGGTGTAGGGTATGAGGATAATTGTTCCAACAACTATTTCCTTGAAGGGCAATATGATCATCAGGAAGGCGGTACGTCAAAAACGCAACAATACATGCAAAGCAATTGGCTTGTGTACGACTTGAATAGAGGTCAATCCCCACAGCCTTGGAAAGCCGACTACACACCCAATACCAACGATGGTTATCCCATTTTGCAATGGCAAGACTTGTCGTTTACTGTTATGTATTCCAATCCAGAGCATGGCTCATTAACGGTTAAGAATGGAAGTATGATGGTTTCAAGTGGTTCGAGAGTTGCAGGAGGAACAATACTGACAGTGACAGCAGAGCCATATTATGGCTATATCTTGGAATCGTTGACTGCCAATGGACAAAGTATTAACAACAACACATTGGTTGTAAATGAATCGGTGCAGATAGAGGCGGTTTTTATTCCTCAACCATTGGGTGATTTCACGAGTTTGTCGCCTGCCGACAATCAGGTTATTACTGCGATGCCCATTAACTTCTCGTGGACGCCTGTTCCAGGTGCTCAACGTTACGACTTGTATCTCTGGAATGCCAATGATTCCGTGCCCAACCAGCCATATGTTTCTGGTTTGACGAGTGCAGGATATAATTGCAACACATTGGAGAACCACCAAACCTATCAATGGTATGTCAAGGCAAGGAATGTGGCCTACCAAACAACTTCGGCCATTAGGAATTTCGCATTGGATGCTGTCCCAACTTTGACGGTTAATCCAACTCAAATCTATTTTGGAGAAATTGAACTCAATGATAGCATATTACGCACTGTGAATGTTAACGGTATGGCACTTGAAGACAGTTTGAGTGTTCTACTTGTTGGCAATGACGTGGAAATGTTTTCTTATGCGATGCCTACAAATTGGAATCCTTATTCAGGAGGTGGAATTTCGGTTACATTCCAACCGACTACTATGAAAAACTCTTATCATGCTACACTCATTATTAGTAGTGGGGCATTAACACAATCAGTGGAACTGACAGGATCAATTGTCAATCCTTTTGTCTTCACCACCATCGTTGATGACAGCATCTTCCTCATTGGCGACACCATCCCGATTCACGGCACGGTGAAGGACAACCACAACGTTCCCGCTGCCAACGTCGATGTGGAAGTTGGCGTAACGGTGTTCGGTTACAGGCGGACTTTGGAAACGGTTTCGGACGAAAACGGCGAGTTTGCCGTCGACTTCATCCCCTTGCCGTTTGAGTCGGGCTACTACACCGTCAACTCAGGGCCTATCGGCAACGCCGACACCACCGCCGTGCACGACGATTTCGACATCTTGGGAATGATGGTAGGCTTTGCGGGAAACGAAAACGACAGCACGTTAAACGGTGGATACATAGTATGCGAAGTGACCCAAAACGAGCCTCCGAAGCCGTTTGCCTTGCCCGTCAAGAACAAGAACAGCATCGCCTTGACAAACCTTCAGGTGCAGATTGTTTCCGCCCAACCCGCAGGAAGCGTGTTCAATTTCGGCACCTTGAACCTTGCGGGATTTGAGGAAGGCGACCTTCCTTTCACGGTGGCAGGCACCGTCCCAACCCCTGGCTACGACTTTGTGGAAATGAGGGTGAGGGTGACAAGCGACCAAGGCTCCCAAATGGAATGCACCATCCTATACTACTGCCACGAGGCGCAAGCCGAACTTGCCGCCTATCCTGATCCGATTGTGGCCACTGTGACAAGAGGCACAAGCAAGACCTTGGACGTGACGCTTACCAACAACGGCACGGCTGCCACAGGCGAAATCACCGTCAGCCTGCCCGGCTTGGAATGGATGTCGGTGATGGGTGGCAACGCTTTGCCTTCCATCAATCCGAACAATTCCTCCTCGTTTACCTTGCGGCTGTCGCCAAACGGTGACGTTCCGCTCGGAACGTATGAGGGAACCATCGCCATCAATGCCGGCAGCGGAGTGTCAACGACTTTGCATTACTCCATCACCGTTGTTTCGGACGATAATGGAACCTTGCTCGTCGATGTGACCGACGAGTTCACCACCAACACCAACAACGGCAACGGCCCGCATGTGGAAGGTGCCGAAGTGACTTTGACGGACTATTATTCCCATGAAACAGTAGCACACGGCTTTACCTCTTCCACTGGCATTTTCGGCGCAGAAGACATTCCTGAAGGCTGGTATTACCTTGAAGTTGATGCCGATCGGCACTTGGGATACAATGAAATCGTCTACATTTCTGCCGGC
>ONEP01000262.1 GCA_900316875.1 Candidatus Ruminimicrobium bovinum | reverse complement strand
TAATGGTGGAGCATAGCGGGATCGAACCGCTGACCTTCACGGTGCAAACGTGACGCTCTCCCAGCTGAGCTAATGCCCCATAACAATATAGATTATAACATAACCAATAAAAAAGTCAATATCTTTTATATTTTTTCTCTAAGATATCTTTTTCTAAATAATAATTATTATTTATCTTTATTAAATGTCTCTTACTACGTCTAAAATTATTAATTTTATTTATAATAATCCCTTTTTTAAAATTATAATTATTTAAATATCTTTCTAATAAAAATCTCTCATATAAATAATCAATATTCTTATATTCTATTATTACTTTATATAATAAAAATATACTAATAACTACTATATTTATAGTTATATTATTAAATATAAAATAACTAAATATTAATACAATAAAAATAATACTTAGAATAATACTAAGTATTAAACTTTTCTTATATGGAATAAATATAGATAAAAATAAATTTAATATCCTACCTCCATCTAATGGATATATAGGAACTAAATTAAATATTAATATACTATAATGATATATACTAATTAATTTATTATAATCTTTTAATATATTTACTAATATAAAGTAACCAATTATCTGCATAATAGGTCCACTTATTAATACTAAAAACTCTTTTATAATACTAATATTTAAATCAAACTTAAACTTGGATATTCCACCTAATGGATATATATTAATTTTAATTAATTCTCCACCTAATAATAAAGCCATTAATAAATGTCCTAATTCATGAATAATAATCAAAAAACTAATAACAAAAAATGGTATAAAAGACGCAGTAAATACAGAAATGATTGCTAATAAATATACTAATGGATTTATATCTATATATTTATAAATACTTTTTATAATTTAAATACTTCCCATCTTTTTGAAATACCATATATAATTTATTATCTTTTACTTCTCCTAGTAATTTACCTTTTTCTATATAATCATATAATTTTATATTACTAGGATTAATATTAGAATAATAAACATCTACTCCATTTACTTGTTCTATAATAATAGTATTCCCATAACCTTCTTTTTCTCCAATAAACACAACAATCCCACTCTCAATAGATGGAACCATATACTTATTAGATACATCTAATTTTACACCATCTTTATATTTACTAAGTTTTTTATAACTTAACTTCTCATTAAAAACTTTCTCATCTTCACTAACTATCTTATCTACAGATAAAACTTTACCAAAATACTTTTCATATAAATCTTTTAATTTAGTAAATTTAAAACTTTTCTCATATACATTATTAATTATATTATTCTTATACTTAGAATTATCCTTTACTAAAATCATTCCAACTAAAAATATTAATATAGTTATTAATACTTTATTAATAAATATTTTGACTTTTTCTTTTAATACTAGCCTCTTTTTTACTGTAATATTATTTTTCATATATTTCTCCTTTAATAAAATATATGAAAAAAAGAAGTAAAGTATTCTAATTAATACTTAAACTTCTATATTTTTTAGGTAAATGTTTAATTATAAAATATAGGATTTCTCCATAAATAATATTAATAATTAAACTATGAGATATTTTATATAATACTTTTAATGGTGTTATAGGGACTAGATTAAATATTAATATTATGAAGACTGTTAATAATTCATATACTGTAATAATTATTACTATTTCTAATATTATATTTAAAAAATTAATCTCTAAGTTTTCATATAATAAAGTAATTAGAAAAGCTATTGCTAAAAATAATATTCCATTAAAGAATAATAAGTTTGTAAAGAATAAATCATAAACAAATCCAAATATAAAAGAAAATATAAAGTATCTATATTTATCTTTCTTAAAAAAAGAATATATAAAGAATAAACTTACTATACTAAACATTGGTGTAAATAAAGATAAATTATTATTTAAATATGGTAAAAAATTACTTAGTATTACTTCTAGTATTAAAGAAATTATTCCTATTAATATACTAATTAACATTATTCTTTCTCCTTTAATACAGTAACATAATGAATACTATTAAAATCCTGTTTAGTTTTAATATATAAAACTTTACTTAAATCATATTTATCACTTTTTATCTTAGATACTTCTCCTATATATATACCTCCAGGAAACATACCACCTAAACCACTAGTAACAATACTTTCTCCTACTTTAATATTACTATTTTTATCAACACCACTAACTTTAATAGTATTAGTCTTTTTATCATAACCATTTAATATTGCATAACTATCTCCATTACTAGATTTAATAGCAACACTTACTTTAAAATTAACATCATCAGAAGTAATTAACTTAATTTCACTAGAAAACTTATATACTTTAGATATTTTACCTACTAAACCATTACTAGTAACAACAGCCATATCCTTCTTTATACCAGAACTTCTACCTTTATCTATAGTAATAGTATTAAACCAATAACCCTTATTTCTAGATAAAATAGTCGCATTAACTGTATCATATTCAGTTAATGTTTTATTTAGTTTTAATTCATCTTTTAACTCTTCTATTTCTTTTTCTAAAGATTCATTTACATTCTTTTGAATAATATAACTTTTACTTTGATCAACATCTTTTTTATTATTTAAAGAAGTAAATGGATACATAATAACTCTATTTATAAACATAGCAGTATCTTTAAAAATAGATTCTCCCATAAAAGCATCTCTATTAAGTTGTACAGATACAAATAACAATATAAATATAACTATACAAACTACTGGAATTACTAATTTTTTACTAATCTTATCTTTCTTCTTTTTCTTATACATAATATCATCCCATCCTTAATTATTATAATATAAATTATTTTTATAAACAACTATATATTTATCATATTATTATCATAAAAACTATAATAACTACTCTCACTAACTATAATATGATCTAGTACTGGAATACCTTGAATATAACCAGTTTTTACAATATTATCAGTAAACCTAATATCTTCTCTACTAGGATTAATATCCCCTGATGGATGATTATGCATACATATAATACTTGAAGCACTAACTCTATATGCTTCTTTAAATACTTCTCTTGGATGAACTGTACTAGCATTAATTGTTCCCATAAATAATAATTTCCTTTCTATTAACTCTTGTTTATTATTAAAATATAATGCATAAAAATATTCTTGTTTTAAATCATTAAATAAATACTTAGAATCCTCCCATATATCTTTAGCATTTACTAACTTTTTTAATTTATTATTCTTATTTAAAAATATTCTTTTACCAAGTTCTATAGATGCGACTAATTCAATAGCTTTTACTTCTCCAATACCCTTTATTTTACTTAATTCATTAATACTTATATTTTTTAAATCATTAAGATTATATTTGTTTAAGATATCGATTGCTAAATCATTAACTGATTTAGATATAGTACCTGTTTTTAGAATAATAGCCAAAATTTCTGAATCAGATAAATTATTAACACCAATATTTTTTAATTTTTCTCTAGGTCTTTCACTAATAGGAATATCTTTTATCTTATAAATAATAATCACCTCTAATATATTATTTACTTATTATTTATAATTTCCTCATAATTAGATAAAACAACAGACTCTATAGTTAGAATATCTTCATCATTACTACTATTTTTAATAAGTAGATCAAATTGCTCTACATTACTAGAAAACTCTTTATCATCAACACTTAATTCTTTTATATATATTTGATATCCCTTATCTTCATATATCTTTTTTATTAATTTAGCTATTTCTAAGTCTTTACTAATGCCTACATATACATAATATTTATTATTTTTAGATATAACAGCTCTATTCTTTATATCTTTTAAATCATTATTCATAATTTTCTTATTAGTATATACACCTTCCTGCACAAAATAATATAATTCCCCACTATTAAATATACTTTTAGCATTTATATTAGAAATATACCTACTACAAAATATACCAATTAATATAAATACTATTCCCCAAATTAATTTCTTTTTCATAGTATCACCAATTAGATACTAACAAACTAAAATATAATATTTTGTCGAAAAAAAAGACTTGTGATTAACTTTACAAGCCTTTATTATTTATTAATTGAAATGTACAGTTTGAACATTGGCAGCTGTTGCAGTATAAGTAGTATCAC
>ONEP01000263.1 GCA_900316875.1 Candidatus Ruminimicrobium bovinum | reverse complement strand
CGCCTTGGGACGATGATGATGGTCGTTTGGATTAGAAGAAAGACCTTGTGCTATGCTGACTGCAAAACAGTCCATAGCCAGACCGATAGCCAATAATATGATAGACAGTAAATCCATATACTATAAGGGTATTGCAAAGGTATTGCAAGGCTATACGTTTAGCCCGACTTGACTCCGACTCGCCCCCGACCTATTGGCGTTTGTACTTATATCGTGCGCCCACTTTGCCTTTAGCGATAGCCGCCAGTTTGTTGCGCACAAAAGTCTTGCGGATAGGAGAGATACGATCGGTGAACACATGTGCCTCCAGATGGTCATATTCGTGTTGCACAATCCGCGCACAGAATCCCGTGAACTCCTCCACATGTTCATTGAAATCTTCGTCCAAGTAACGCAGACGAATGGTTTTCGGACGCACGACATTCTCGCTGATACCCGGCAGCGACAAACAGCCTTCGCTATAAGTGCAGGTTTCCTCACTGGTCTCTAACAACTCCGGGTTGATAAATGCACGCTTGAAATCCTTGCACTCAGGATAATCTTCCGCCAGTTCGGATCCATCAACAACAAACAAACGCCATGCCTTGCCAACCTGCGGAGCAGCCAATCCGCAGCCCTCGGCTTGCGTCAGCGTCTCGTACATATCGGCGATAAACTGCTTCAACTCCGGCGTTTGCTCTATTTCCTCAGTCGGCTTTCTCAACACCGGCTGACCATACAAGTATATAGGTAAAACCATTTTAATTTACGATTTACTATTTGACGATTTACGATTTAACGATTTACGATTTTAACGAAGGCTGTCCAAATAGCCTTCCAGAATGATGCATGCCGCTATTTTGTCCACGGCGGCTTTGTTCTGCCGGTCTTTCTTTTTCATGCCTCCGGCCAGCATGGCTTGGTGCGCCAGCACAGACGTGAAGCGCTCGTCGTACATAGTTAAGGGGATATTGGGAAACTGCTTTTTGAAATTCCCCATGAACGGCCTGATATAGTTCATACTCTCCGACTCCTCGCCGTTCATCTGCGTCGGATGTCCAATTACTACTTGATCCACCTGCTCTTTTGCCAGGTATCCGGCAAGCCAGGTCATCAGGTCTTTTGTCTCTACGGTAAGCAACGGATTAGCCGTTATGCGGAGTGGATCCGTAACGGCTAATCCTGTACGCTTGCGACCGTAGTCTATGGCGAGTATTCTACCCATTAGAGGTTGTTCAGTTCCTCGCTGATTGCGTTGTACTTGTCGTCCATACCGAAGCGGTAGTACAGACCTTTCAGTGTCTGCATGTAGCTGCGCTCCTCGGGAGCCATCTTGTGTGCCTCCTCGAAATAGGGCAACGATTTGCGGAACACTTCGTTCATCTCGTCCAACGCTTTCTTGTACTCGCGGTTGTCAGAGATAGTAGCAGCAGCTTCGTTCAGTTTAACAGCCTGGTTGTACCAAACACGACCTTTGCCTGCCATTGCGTCAGCCAGTGTCGGATCGATTGCCAGTGCGCTGTCAAAATCCTTGAGTGCATCCTCATAGTGACCTTGGTTCTCGTCCAGGTTACCTTTGATCAGGTGATACTGTGCTACGTTCGGCTCACGCTCGATAGCTTGTGCCAAATAATCGATAGCTGTCTGCTCCTGACCGGAGAAGATATAGTAGTTGATCAGGTTCTGCAGGAACCACGGCTCGCTCGGGAAACGAACGATAGCGTTCTGCAGCGTCTCCACGAACTTGGCGGTATCCTTCACAGCCACGTACTCCTGATACAGGAACTGGTTCACCGAGATAGCCTCATACTCACCGTCTTTCAGTTGGTTGAGAAGTTCGATAGCCTCCGGGTGCATCTCAGCCTGAACAGCAAAGATAGCTGCGTAGTACTTGTACTGGTCATAAACGGTGTCACGCGGCATCTCTTTCTGCAGCTTTTCGGTCTGCATCATAGCCAGATCAGGGATAGCGATGTGTTTCTTGAACGCGTTGTATGCGCCAACGAAATCACGCTGCTCGTTCAGATAAATACCGTACTTTACCAACTCCTGGTTTTTGTAGTACTCCAGCATTTTCTTCACAATGTTTGCGCGGGTCTTGGGATCAGCCGGAACCTCTACGCCTTTCTTGTTCAGCACAGGGATCATTGCCAACTCATCGGCCTTGAGCCAGTAGTCATAACTTTCCTCTACAGCCTGACCTGCCTTAGCCTGGTTTACACCTTTTCCCATCAGTTGGTTGTAGTTCTCCTGGGTCAACTCTTGATAACCAATCAATCCGGCTACATAATAGGTTTCTGCCAGATTCTTGGTCTCCTCGTTGGTCAGAGCCTCGTCAATCGCCGCACGTGCTGCTCCGAAATCCGGAGTCTCTTGCAGGGCATAGTTCTTTGCCTTTTTCAGGTTGGCTTTCTGTGCAAAGCAGCCGGCGCTCATGAGCACCAACGCTGCCAAAATCAATGATTTTCTCATGTTATTCTTGGTTTTCATTGTTATTTGTTTCTTCTGTTTGTACGTCGTCACTTGGTACTTCGTCACTTGGTACTTGTTCTTCCTCCTCTTTCGGCACGATGCAGCCGCTCATGAGGCTGTCGTTACGTTTCTGGAGTTCGATCAGTTTGACGCCTTGTGTAGCACGACCAGCTACGCGGATGGTGGAGATATCCATGCGGATAGCTGTTCCGCTCTTGGTCATCAACATCAGATCATCAGCATCGGTTACGGCTTCTATACCCACGAGGTT
>ONEP01000264.1 GCA_900316875.1 Candidatus Ruminimicrobium bovinum | reverse complement strand
GGGTGACGAAGAAATGCCCATCGTTCGATGCGCGATCGGAATATCAGGACCTTCAGCCCTTGATACTGGAACAGTAGAACGTAGCGCCTATGCGGCCCTTATGAAACCCGCCTCTTCACGATTGATGTAAAGGGGCGGGTTGTTCATTGAGTCCGTATTCAACATACATTTACATAGCCACTATCATTATATTACCATCACCGACGTAATAAACCATTGGCAACATATCTGAGGGCATATTTTTATGAATCCGACATTCATTGCTTCCCGATGGTAGTTCCGAAAGTTTCCTCATATCTTCCTGTATAATGGGACGTCTACGAAAAACAAAATTCTGATAATTCCTGTCTTCATTAGCAAAATCCTCAGAATCAAAACACGGATATGGCATCCACATCTCACCAACATGAATCTCACAAGTTTTCTTTGGGTCTCGCTCATTTGCCTTTCCACGTGAATAATCACGGTAGAGCGACATTTCTACATGCTCTTTTATGTCCTGAAGACCATGAAACACATGTTCTAAAATCTCTACATCATCAGTTATAAAATATCGTTTAATTTCAATATCCTTATTACTGTCTATATCAAAAGGAGGCAATATAGGCTCTGCATTCTCATATCCTACTTCGTACATATTCTTGCGAAATAATTTTGGCCCGTATTGTGGCGATTCCTCGCTGATGCCATACTCGACAATTTCTCCAGATACCACGTTACCGGAGTTCGTTTCTATCACCTTTGCTTTCCAGTGCCAATAGTGTGAATCACTTCCTTGTACAAGCATCTCTGGATCAGTAACGAGTTCTACCAATGTTACTTCGTGATACCGACACTCGTATATCCTGTCGCCTTTCTTTAAATTACATTCTGCCATAACCTAACTATTATTGTCGTTTCATTGCATCTTCGGCCCACTTCATTCTCAGCCGTGCTTTGTCACGTGCTTCTTTAGCCCATTTTAATCGAAGTTGTGCCTTCGACAATGATTCGTTAGCCCATTTAGTATAAAGTCGCGACTGTCTATAGTCCTTCTTCTTTGCATAACTATCGGCCTGACGTGTATAGTTGTTGGCTTTCTTTGTCAACTGCTCAGCCTCACGCTCATATTTTTCTGCCTGCTCGTTATAATGCTGAGCCTCCCGCAGATAATTTTGTGCCTTATCTGTCTGTGTAAAGTTAAGGGCAAGCCCCACACTTGGCAGCCCAATGATAAAAAACAGAACAACTAATAATCTTCTCATATTTTTCAATTTCTATTATATATCATTTGATATGGTCATTGTATTTGGGCTAGACAGGTAATTAATTTATCGGCGATTGTCTGATGGTCTTTCGCAATTGGATGGATTCCGTCTAATGTCTCGTATCGTCTACCTTGTTGGAAGTGGTTTGTAAAAACAAATGATGCTTTTCACAAAAACACTACATCTGTTGGTAATTAATAGGGTGTACCCACGCTACATGTTGACTATCATCTGTTTTAATAGTTTGTATGAATTTTAAAGTATTCCTAATGCTTTTATTCTTGCTTGAACAATTTTTAATGTAGTCCTTTTTTCTCCACATCTAATTATCATTGTTCCTGTACGTTCTTCTTTTGTCGTATTCTTATCAACTCTGATGGTAATGGTATTATCATGAATCGAATATTTAACCCAATCCGGGGAACTTGAAACCTGCCATTCTGAAGAATTACATATAACAGAAACTGATTGTGTTTTTTCTGTTTTTCCCTTAAATTTTAGAGTCGAGGTGTTTAACCTCAGTTCAATTTCAGGAACAGGTATTTGTGGATTGTCTTTTTTTTCTATTTCCTCTTCAACAGGTATCTCTTTCATCTCATTTCGTATAGAGGTTTTCTGTTGCTGATTTGTAGACAATTTTGAAATAATACTTTGACTTATTTTAATATGTTGCTCACATAATTGTTTTTTGTCTTCGGAAGCACAATTTTGCATTGCTTCTTTAAATAAGGCAATAGCATTATTTTGGGCAAGAATATTCATCTCCTCTTGCTGTATAATACCAAGATTAAATAGAGAATCATAAGCCGTTTCCTCTGTTATTTCTGAGTCTTTGACAATCGTCAAATCAACTGTATCGACATTATTGCTCGACACAATAGAATCCTCCGATCTTGGTTCCTCTTGTTTAGGACGATTCCACAACATCATAATAGTTCCACCAATGGTGACAATCATTACAATTATGGATATTATCCCAATTTTAGAAAAAAACGACTTTCTCTTCTTCAAACTATGAAATACTATTTTCTTCCCAGACAATGCCATTTCTGTATATTTTACCAACTGCTCTGCAGTTGGCCTTTCCCATGGTTTCTCACTAAGGCATAGTTTAATGACCGTTTTTAATTGATTAGAATAGTTCCCTTTGGGAGTAGGTATATCTGCACCCCTTTTCTGAAGTAAGCCACCTTCGTCGCCAAATGGTGTATCACCTGTTAGCATTTCATATGCTGTAGCCCCTAATGAATATATGTCATTAGCCATAATCGGAGTATTGTCTTCACTGAATCTTTCTGGTGCCATATATGCGATTGTCCCTGCAGAACTGAATGCAGAACTAATACTCTTCCTTAATGTCGATTTTAGATGAGTACTTACTCCAAAATCAGAAATAAGATAATTGTCATTATCTCCAATCATGATGTTGTCAGGCTTAATATCTTGGTGTATGATGGGTGGTGTGAGATTGTGTAACCAGGACAACCCGCTTGCTATATCTCTAAGCATACACCAAGTCTGTTTCTCGCTGAACTGACCAATATGTTTCATGATGCTTCCATTTTTGCAATATGGAAGAACGAGGTATGGCTTTCTCTCATATGAATCGTAATACAATGGTTTTAAAAGATTCTTGTGGTTTGCATTTACTACAAGAGCAAATTCTCTTGCAAAAACGTTTAAGCCAGTGTCATCCAAGCCTGTTGCAGGAGCATATATTTTCAAGGCCACCTGAATATCTGTTTTGTTATCTTTAGCAAGCCAAACTTCAGAAAAATTACCTCTACCAAGTAACCTCTCTAAAAAGTACCTGTTATGAAATAGTTTATTCTCTTCCATTTCTTCTTATTCTAAAACAATGTTTACTATTTGTACAATATCTGCAGCATTCACCACGCCGTCACCGTTTATATCTGCAGATGTATCACTGAACTTATCCGACGAAATACCCATGATGTAGTTTATAACTTCTACAATATCGGCAGCATTCACCATTCCATCGCCATTGGCGTCACCTTGTTTAGCCTCTACGATAGCCACGATTTCCTTAAAATACTTCCATGGCTCGGCAGCCTTATATGCATCCACAGAGACTGTTGGCACATGGAGTGTAATAGTATTAATAGTGATATCGGAGACATTGAAGTCTATTTGGGGAACCTCTTTTGCATAGCAATACAAATCTGTTAGGCTGCTGCAACCACAGAAAGCACTACCGCCGATGTATGTGACACCGCTGGGAATGACCACTGAGGATAGACCACTGCAACTACGGAATGCATTTGCACCAACTCCTGTAATGGTGAGCCCCAATATGGTTTGCGGAATTGTTAGATTACCAACAGTATTAGAAGGTACGGCAGGATCACATTTTTCAGTAGGATAATATACTCCTCCAGGTCCAGTTCCTGCGCCACGATATGTTCCATAAACTTCTGCTGTTTTTTTATCTTTGTTTATTACCCTAAAATTTATATTTATTCCTTCAATGGAATTGCCACTGAAGATATCCCCAGTAAAGAATCCATCAAGAATGGTATTAATAGAATTCCATCCTTCCGTTTCCTTATAAACTGTTGTAGTCCCAGTAGGGACATATAAGACGGCTTCATCGGAAATACCATCGAATACATCTTTTGAGATAGGATTTGGTTCTTTTATAGTAGAATTAATAACTTTGAGATTATTGCATCCGTATAATATTCTACTTCCGATGATCGTAAAATTATCAGATATCTCAAAAGAAGTCATACCACTACAACCAGAAAAGGCTTCAGTTCCAATGCTCTTAATATTAGAAGGTAATTTTATTGAAACCAAGTCAGAACATCCCTGAAATGCATTTTCCCCTATAATAGATAATGAGTTAGGAAAAGAAATCTTTGATAAACTTGTACAATATCTAAATGCTCCCTCACCAATAATACCCAACCCTTGATAGATAGTTTCTTTAATATAACCTCCGCCACTAGATATAGTATAATAACTTTGAAGGATATTGACTTCAAGTAAACTATAGCAATCAGCAAAGGCATCTTTGCCTATAGACCTTACTTTAGCAGGAATTATTAGTTCTGTTAACCTCGAACAACCTTTAAATGCATCTTCCTTAATAACAAAGAAAGGAGAAAAGTTGGTGCTGGTGGCGCTTTTCCTTGGTTTTCCTTCTTGTTTTCTTTCCTGAAGTAAAACTTCAACTAATTCTTTACAATCTGCAAAAGCTGATTTTCCAATACCATTAACCCTATATTTTTTTTCTTCATAGATAATACTATCTGGAATAAAAACAGACCCAGAATAGTCAATATTCCCTTTAACGACTTCTGCTCCATCTTCCAACAAATTGTAGTAGACACCATCTACTACACAATCATACGCTCGTATTGTTGATACCGATATAATAAATGATGTTAGCAGAAAAAGCCTGCATAAAAAGGATATAGGAATCTGTTTCATATTTACTCGTTTAAACGAATCTGGTAATCATTTTCTTGGTATTGGAGCATTGGTATTTAAGAAATGTAGATTGAACCTAGCAAAGGAAGGTAGACCATTCTCCTCCACGAAAGAAGATTTGTCATTATTATAAAAGTTACTTTTAACTTTATTCGTATATGTTTTATCTGTGTCAGTTATTAACTTTAGAGCCTTCGCCAATAGAGGTTCGGATGTATCACCTAACTCCTTTTTTGATGTGGAAAAGCCATCTGGTATATAGTAGTCAACAGCAATGCCATCATCAGGTGTCGTTTCCATAAGCGCATTATGATATCGCATAGTGATGGGTTGAAGTTGATATTTATATCTGTTATCTCGTATTGTCCATGACCCAACACCCTTACCATATGTTTGCTCTCCAATAATAACAACATCCATGTATGGTCGCATACTTATTATAGCAGCCTCGGAGGCAGAAGCACTATTCTTGGAAGTTAAGACAAATACTCGTTTGAGATTTAATCCATACATAGGCGACCCGATTATTCCTAATCCATTGTCAGGTGTTGTGAAATAATTTACACTTGTGCCACTCCCAGTTTCTTCTTCCATTATTTTTGTTAGAATATCGTTATATGTACATTGCTGAAAAATCCCATCGTATCCTCTTTCGTTGACAATTGAATTAGAGAGATATTTACATGTATTTACATATCCACCTGGATTATAACGGAGGTCAAGTATTAATTCGTCAACTTTTGCATCGTAAAATTTCTTTATAGCAGGGACCAAATCTGTGATTTCTTCAAATTTGAGGTAACACAAATACCCTATTTTAAGAGAGTTGTAAACATAAATGGAATCAATATAAACAGTTTGAGTATTATCAAAGGGAAGTGCAGACTCCAATGTGTCAATTGGCAGAATTGTACTATTAATCAATTTCCCCTTTACTATTATATTTTTGTTATTCTGTGGAATTATAATATCCCCTCTTTTGAGACCTTTTTTCTTTAATTCAGGGTTAGTAACGAAAAGTACCTGTACAAAATCTGAACCATTATATAATACATACTTCTGATACTCATATCCCAAATTGTATTCTTCTATGTCCGGATTGTATGAGTTATTAGTTTCACAGTATGAAAAACGGTCTTTGGGTGATAACAGAGTTTTGAAGAAAGAAACAGGTGCCAAATCATAGTCACAAGATAATGAATCAGGCATATCTTTGCGCCATAGATAGTCATGATTCATTTGAGCATATATCCATCTATTAAACTCTAAATAAATGTTTTCTGAGTGAATTAAATCAGGTACTTCCGACGAAATATCTTCGTCGGAAGTACAAT
>ONEP01000265.1 GCA_900316875.1 Candidatus Ruminimicrobium bovinum | reverse complement strand
TGCCAACTGTTCAAAAGCAAGTGCAGTCATTTCCTTTGTCTCACCCTGGAGTCCTTCTATGAAACCAAGCTTATCCCATCTTTCGACGTATTCATCAAGCTTCTTCTTCCAAGGCTCATATGTCTTCATTCTCTCAATATTGTCGAAAACATGTTCTCTCATGAAACGGTAGTCAATATCTCCAACATTTTCACTTAGAATCATTTCATCAATTTTATTCATTTTCTTGCTTTTTAACTTGTCTTATTAACTCTTCCATTTCAGCCTTTCTCTTATCTAGTACTCCATGAAGATATGAAAGGAATTCCCTCTCTGTATCCTCATATGAGAACTTTGAAAGTACCTTCTTGCTCTCTTCCTCAAGAACAGGAGGTATCTTGTCTGTTATCCACGAACGTACAACGCTTGCAAGCTGCTTGTGAAGCGTGTCAAAGTCATTGAACCACACACAACAATTTGGAAGCTCATCATCATCAGCCCAATCAAGGACTGTGTTAGGAGTTTTTACCATAGTAATGCTTCCACTCTTCATTGCCTCAAGTGCTGAATACATAACACTAGCTGAATCATCGACAACAATGGTGATAGCACCCTCACGTAATGCTGTTGCAAAGTCCTCCTTAGAAAGGTTTCTAAGCTCCTTGAATGACACCCACTTGAAGTACGGATACTTCCAGTAGAACGGCTTAACGATTCTCTTGATGTCAGACTGGTCTTTTGCAATGACATTGATTATCATCTTCTTAGGCGTGATGGTGTTGCCGAATATCTTTGAGAGATAAGGGTTAACCTTTGTGAGCTTAACGTATGGGAAAGCCTCAGTAAGCTCAGCAGCCTGGTAGTTTGAGTTGGTGATACCCTCCATGATGCCGAAATCACCCCACTGTGCTGCGTATGGCATCTGCTCAACAACGTAGTCATAGTTCTGGAGAATAACGACTCTCTTACATGGAAGATTCTTTGTCTGGTTCATAACCTGGGAATAAATCTCTGGAATGAACAGCACGTCAGAAGGTGATGTACCAACCTCTCCCTTATTAACGTTGTAGTGTGGCAGGTTGGTGTATTCCTCACCAAGCCAAGCACCAACGCCTACGAATTCCTCCTCAGTGTGGAGCATGCTAACGTCGTACCCGTCTTCCTTTGCTATCAATGCAAGGTTGTAAATATACTCAAGACTTCCGCTTGGTACTCCCTTTGTATCGATTACGAAGAAGAACACCCTGTTTTCCTTCTTGTCTATCTTAGTAATCTCTTTGTTAATGTTCTCGATTACTATCTTGTTCTTATCACTCATCGTTATCTTGTTTTAGCTCTTTTATTAGTTCGTATGCCTCCATTGTGTTAATTGTAACCTCCTGTCCAAGTGTAAGGGCTGTAAGGTCTTCAACGGAGTCCATAATATCAATGAACATTTTAATCATGTCATACTTGATTGAGAACTTGCTTACGTCGTCCTTGATTTTCACTTCCTTCACCTCCTTGGTATTAGGAATCATCTTATCCTCTTTCTTGTCGTAGATGAAGTTTTCTGTAATCTCTACCTCGCTTGTTCTCTTGTCAGCGTCCCCGAAGACGAACTCACTGATTTTGTTAATGTCAAATATAAGATTGGTCTCCCCTTTCTTCATAATAAAATTGTTTTAAAAAATTATCATCGTCAATTATTTCACTCAGATTATCATAATTTGACATCGCCTTGTCTTTGTTCTTCTCGTTGAACTCCCTGTTGATAAGGACAATGTGCTTACCCTCTGGTATCTCTTCCTCGAACATCTGGTTGTTTGCTGTGATTACCACATCGCACTCCTCCCATACCTCTGATACTTTCTTTGGGAAAAATACCTTTCTAACCCTTGCTCCTATCTTACTTAAGAAGAAGAATGTAGACTGAATTGTAAGTGCCTCCTCATTCAAGCTGTAGAACACTATCCTAATGTCCTCCTCCTCTATGTTCGTGATGTCAGTAAGCCAGTTTGTAATCTTCACTGCCAGTTTCTTCTCAGTCGTACCAGCGCATCCGAATATCTCATAAGGATAATCTATGTAGATGAAATTGTTCTTCTCTTTCTTGCTCTTGAACTTGCAATGTTTCTCAATAACATCTACCCTGTCATCCAATTCGTCCAAGTCCATTGATGGGTCGAATTCCTTTGCATAGTATTTCAGAATCTGTTTATTAATATTTCTAACAACATGATTCAGTTCTATTCCTATTGTAATCATATATAAAAAATAACACTTTTTA
>ONEP01000267.1 GCA_900316875.1 Candidatus Ruminimicrobium bovinum | reverse complement strand
ATCCCGACATCATCGACCGTCAGGGCGGAAGCCTGTTTGACGAAGAATCCGTTTTTAAAACGAAAGACGGC
This sequence comes from Candidatus Ruminimicrobium bovinum, assembly GCA_900316875.1. Classification (GTDB taxonomy): domain Bacteria; phylum Elusimicrobiota; class Endomicrobiia; order Endomicrobiales; family Endomicrobiaceae; genus Ruminimicrobium; species Ruminimicrobium bovinum. The sequence continues at coordinate 3,944 of ONEP01000267.1, read as the reverse complement.
AAAACCGTCCGCATGGCAATCATGGTAATTGCCCCCACCGATGAAGAAAGCACGGCATGGGCGCAGGCGGTGCTGTATGACGAAAACGGCGGGGAATTGGGCTTTACCGACCCCGAATATGAAATTCTGGGTGAATGGGAATTGGAATCCGGTGATGATGTGTTCACCGTAATCGTGGAAAACGAAAAACGGTAAGGAAGGAGATTCTTTTATGGAAAAAACTGCATTGGTAACCGTGTTCTACGGGGATGTGGAAAAAGCCGAAGGCTTTGAGTTCGGTTTTTCAAAAACCGGATATTATCTGACCGATTTCACCAAGTGCGAGGAACGGCGGTTTCCATTCCGTTATAAACACCTTTTTGAACCGCTGACGGAATACCGCCATACCCACCCTGCCCTGACCGGCCACCTTTCGGATTTTGTCCCCGATTGGAAGACCGTCCCCACAGGAAGACGGAAATACTTCCTTTCCTTTGCGGGACGGGATGCGGAAATCGGACTTTTCCGCGAACCGAGGATGCGTATTTTCAACAGACAGCGGGAAGAACGGGTATCCCTGAATGTATGGGTGAACGGAATCCTTGTATTCACCTGCCCCGTTATTGCATAAGATAAGGAGACATACCATGAAGAAAAAAGACTATCATATTTACCCTGTGCAGATTACGCGGGAATCCGTGTACCGCTATATGAATGAACACCCCGTCACCCTTGACGTGATGAAATGTATGCAGTATCTGTGCGGTCGGTTGAACGGGCTTTCCCGCATCTATGAAAACGACCTGACGGAAGAAACGGGCGACGCAGAGACCGCAGAAACCGTCGGCACGGTCGTTTCTACCCTGATGGGTACGGACAGGGACATCTTTTGGAACAACACAGATGCGTGGCTGCGTGCCACCCAATACCTGTCGGACCTCTTGTCTGCCGTCAGCAAAGATTGGTGCGATGCCGTGTTCGTCTCCGGCAGCCATTACCACGAGTTTGAACAGGTCGTCCGTTTCATAACGGACTACTTTACGGAATCCCCGACAGGGGAAACGGAATGCGGAGAGTAACTCCCCCATCCCTTTTTGTTTACTTGTTTTTCCAGTGTGCATTTGCGTATTGACAATTATAATAAATTATTGTACAATGAATTTAGTGAAAGACACAAACATCAAACTATTTATGAAAAGGAGAAAAAAGCATGGAAAGTAAACTGTATTCTATCGGCGCGTTTTATCGGAGTGAGTTGGAAAAGGTGTTCCACATCCCGCCTTGGCAGCGGAACTACGGATGGAGAGAGGATAATGTGGTCCGTTTTCTGACGGATATGATTAAGGCTTCCAAACGCCTGTCGGAAAACTACAGCCACTTTATGAGCCACATCACCTGTTCTGACATCAAAGAGCGCAATCTGGTTCAGATTACGGACGGACAGCAACGCCTTATCACCATTATGCTGACGGCATTGGCCATCCGCGATGTGGCGAAAGTGTACCAAAACAAAAAGACTGGCAAGTATGGTCTTAAAGCTTTGGTTGACAGGGCAGAAAACTACATCTTCTGTTATATGGCACGTACCGGCAAAAGGATGTTGAAAATTACCCTGAACCGTGATGACGAGGATGTGTTGCTCAAACTGGCGGAAGAGAAGGCGCCGGTGGACGCTATCCTGAACTCTATGCCGAAAGAACGCAGGGTTTCCTGTCATATCGCCCATAACTACAAAAAGCTGTACTTGATGGTCATGGATTATGCCCGCAAAGGCGGTGACCTGCTTGACCTGTTCGAAGCGATTGATAACGCAACGATAAACGTTATCTTCTGTTCTGCGGAAGATGCGCAACAGATTTACAGCGACATGAACTCCACCGGTGTACCGTTGGACGCCGCTGACCTGGTCAGGAACTATATCTTTGCCAGATTTCCCGTACCGCAACAGCCTGTCGTATATGACAAGTATTGGCTGCCGTTGGAACATTTCGTCGGTCGTACCCATATGGTAGAGTTCCTTATTGACACCATGATGATATTGGGCGAGTTGAACGGGTTTGCACCGAAAGACGGGAAAATGCAGTGGAACAAAGATACCCTGTTCTCCCGCTTCATCCTTTATTGTGAGACGGAAGGAATGAAAGGAAATGATTCCGTAACCGTCGGCAAATGCGTCGGATTACTTGACTCCCTGTTGCAGTTTGCCCGCTTGTATAACAAGAACCTGTGCTTTGACGAGGACTTCAATTTCTATAAGGCAAGCCCGTTACAGAGGAAGCTTTATGAGATTGAATATATCCTCGGCGGACAGAAAGGCAACTGCACCATCTTATACCTGCTGCATCTTCAGGAGATTGGCGTTATCTCCGTCAACACCCTGATGAACGCACTGGATGCCCTGTTGGTCGGACAGTGCCGTGCCAAAGTGATACAGGCATTTAAGGGACAGCAGCGTTCCACCGCCTTTTCCATGATGCGTAACCTTATCCGCGAGGTACAGGCAGGAAAAGCGGCCACCCTTGACGACTTTGTGTGGACGAGCATGACCGGCGGGACCGGCGTGACCTTTATCCCTACGGATGAAATCGTCATGAACTTCCTGACCGTCAACCCGCAGGGACGGGGCTTCTACCGTACCGTCAGCCGCGGGAAAAAAGAGTTCATGCGTTACCTGTTCTACCGTGTGAACTGCGCCACGGGCAAGACCCCTGATGTGGACTTTAAACAGGTCGCAGTGGAACATATCGCCCCGCCGAACACCCCGAGCCTGTGGGCGAACGCAAAAGATGCGACCAAAGGCAAGAACATGGGAGACTATGTGGACTGCTTCGGTAACCTTGCCCTTGTCACCAAGGAAAGTGATTCCCGTAAGTTTGCGGACAAGGCAAAAGAGTACCGCAAGTCCCTGTTCCCCTGCACCAAAGACATCGGGAAGCATAAGGAATGGACAACCAAGGACATTGAAAACCAAAACAAGGTTTACGCCGAACTGTTCATCAAGGCGTTCCCGATTCCCGACAAGTACAAAAAAGACTAACCTGCGAGGAAAGGAGATACGGGGCTGTTTATACAGCCCCGCACCTGTCTTATGAACGAAGATAAAAAACTGCTTTTCTCCGTCCTGAAAGAACTGGACGACTCCCCCTATAAAGATTTCCCCTACTTGTACTCCGACAGGGAGAAAATTCCCGCATGGGAAGAATATCTGCAAGGGATATTAAAAAGCAAGCTGTATATCGCATTGCAGATGGGCATCCGCATCTCCGGCTTCGTTCCTTTCGGTTGGACGGAAGGCGAACTTTTTTCGGAAACCTATAACAATGAAGTTATCCTGAACGGGTGGGAATACACAAAGGACCTGCCCAAGTTACCGAAAAACGATATTTCCGTCCTGCATACGGTCAACCGTATGATTCCCCGCAACTATGCCGACCATAACCGGAAAATCCTGTACCATATCATCGCCGTCATCTTCGGTTTCCGTAAGTCCCGCCTGTCCAACGGGTACATCAGCCGTCAGGATATTTATACAAATTTCCTGAAGCAGTACCTGAAAAGCGACGACTCCTGTTACCAGAAAGCATGGAATCTGATGGAACATGCTTTGCCGGATACCCATTGGACTGTCCGAAAAAACGGAAAGGGAGATTATCCGTTCCTGCTGAAAACCGAATGGAACGGGAACACCTTCGTCCTGTTCACTTCCTACGACCGAAAAGCGGTAACGGAACGAAAACGGTTCGCCGACCACCTTCTGAAGACGCTTGCCATCGTGCCGTCCCCCATTACGGAAATAACCTGCGGGTAATGCACGCAAACAAAGAGTCCGCACCTTCCCGTGCGGTCTTTTTTGTTTTTGCGGATAGGAAGAACAGGCTCGTCGCAATGGTATAATAAATCGGACAAAATTTACCGAAGGAGGTCTTTTTTATGGCTTTTATATCGAAAGAAACGGCAGAAGTCTT
>ONEP01000268.1 GCA_900316875.1 Candidatus Ruminimicrobium bovinum | reverse complement strand
CGTTGAGCCCGATGGGACGGCCAGACGACGTCACGGCGTAGCTCATGGCGCACTCGCGCGTCACGAGGCGGACGTCTTTCAGCGGTTCCGCTACCGTGACAGAGCCCTTCTTCGTTTCGTCAAAGTTGACACGGCGGACGTTCGGGGCGCTTAGCGAAAGCTTCCAGCCGACGTTCGCCAGCGACAGAACGGACAAGGAGGCAGCGGATGGAGGCGGCAACGCTCCCGCAGGGAACCTCGCAACTCCCCGCCCTGGCAGCTCAAACACCGTCCGTTCGCCTTTCCTCTCGGCGACAAGCGTCCGCATCGTGAACGGCTGCAAGTTGAGGACGGCCGATGAACCGTCCGTGAAAGTCCGCACAAGGAGATTTTTCGCGAATGCGCCATCCTGCTCGAAAACGGAAAACGTCGCCGGCAAATGTTCGCGGCAAAGCGCAAGGACGTGAGCCTCGCGCAAATCGGACTTGCCGGTGCGTTCTTCCACGACGAGTCCATCCTCGCGGCACGAGAACACGAGCGGCAAGTCCGTCGGCTCGTCTTCGTCGACGAGCCGGCATGTGACCTGGCTCGTCTCAAGCAATCTCAGGAGACCGAAGAAACTCGCGTGCAGATCGTAGTAGCCGCCGACCTCTTTTGGGCGCTGAAACGCCCGACTGGCCGCCGCGCGTCTCGGGTAGCGCACGGCCACCTCGCGCTCCGCAACGGTTTTCCTCGCCCATTCCGCGGCAACGCGCGCCTCGTCGGCAAGCAGATGCGCATACCGCTCGTACCAGGGGTGTATCTGCCCGGCCGGCGCAAGATAGCCGTGCTTCTCGACAAGTCCGCGCATGTCCATCGCGTCCATGCTGGTGACATAGTGGTCGATGCCGTGAAACGCGCACAGCCACATTACGAAGCGCAGCGTAGCCGGTACATGCGTCGGAGGGCCGCATGCGAAGAGTTCCGCAAGACCGCCGTTCCCCCTGTGCAGAATCGCCTGCCGCGCCAGGTTGTACGTCACCCATTCGATCAGCGGGTCTGCCGCCGGATCTGGATCGATGGCCGTGTAGACCTCGTCAATGCCGGGCAAGGACTCTCCGCGCAGGCAGCGAATCGGATTTCCGTTGTATAGAACCGATCCGTAGATGAAGTTCTCGCAGATCGCATGGCCCGTGAGCAGGATTCCATGTCGGTCGCACCACTCGCGGATCTGGTCGAAGTAGGCGGAGCGAAAGCGCTTGCCCATGAGATCGAGATATACGGCCCAAACGTCGCCTTTCCTCGTCGTCAGCCATTCCTCGACGTCGCCCTTGAGAGATCGACCTGTCGCGGCACGGTATTCGTCCTCCAGTCCGGAATACCTGCGGAACGAAACAAGCGGCTTTCCCTCTGGGAAGGCGACGCGGACCGGATGCCCCGGCTCGTCGGTGAATATGCCGAGGATCGTCTTGTTGGCGAACCACCTGGCAAGGCGCTTCGCATAGGCTTCGTGCGTCAATTCGACAAACCGCCTCACGGCTGCGGGCTCGCATACGTTCACCCATCCGGCCGGGGCAAACGCGCTAGTCCAGCGAAACGATCCGTCCGGGTTGCGGAACACTCCGTACTCTGCATAGCGCCACGCGTCGCTTTCGTTCGGCACGCGCCCCTTGCACGTTCCGCTCGGCCAGTTGTACTCGTCGTAGAGCCACACCTTCATGCCTCGCCTTTCGGCCTCGTCGCAGAGCCATTCGCACACGGTCAGCCACTCGTCGCCCATGTACTCGAGCTCAAGTCCGCTTCGCGCGTAGACCAGGAAAGACTCTATGTGCTGTTTTTCAAAAAACGCAACCTTTGCGCGAACCTCCGCCTCGGCGGGCCTGCCCGTGACGGCGAGAAACGGGATCATCCCGTCGCCACGCACGGGGCGACTTCCTTCGGCCGCAGCAGACAGCGGAAAGACGATGCCGACGGCTACCGCCAGCATCGTCGCCAAGATACGGCCGCCCACTCCGACTACGAGCTCCATTGCGCCAACAACGTCCTGTCGGCGGCTAATAGCAGATGACGACAAACCCCTTGGCCCTGAAATTGGCGAAGATGGTCG
>ONEP01000269.1 GCA_900316875.1 Candidatus Ruminimicrobium bovinum | reverse complement strand
CATATTGATTGATTGTTTTCTTTTCTTCATCTTCTAAAGTGAACTCTAAAACTTCATTTGCATCTGCATATCTCTTACTTGCAAGAGCGAATTTCTCCTTTAATTCTCTTGAAGTTGATGTATCAGTTCCAAAAATATAGCTGATATCATTATCTACATTCTTACTTCCTAAGTTAAAGATACTATTTTTAATAACAATTCCTTTATTAAATATTGATACATCAGTTTTATCATGACCAATATTAACAATTGCCCCTAAAGATTCGTCTGTATCTTTTGTTCTCGCTTCAAAATAGTCACCAATGCAGTTAAATGTTATATCTTCTACAGTTATTCCAGCTTCATGGAATACTTTTAAATAATCATATATTTGTTTTTTAGGTGCAGTTGCAAGAAGTGCTTTTACTCCTAATTTATCTGACACTTGCCCTACTGGGTTCTTAGTGAATTTATCTTCTTGGATATTAAACATAATAGGTATTATTGATACCAATTCTTCGTTTTCAGGTATTTCGTTTTCTGCAGCATTTTGTAATACTGATACGATGTCTTTTCCATTGATTTCTCCATTTGTATCAATAGTACCTGATACTACTTTTATATTTCTATTATTTGAAGGTATTGTGATAACAGCTCTATCTATTCTAATTCCTAGAACTTTTCTTATTTCTTCAATTGCTAAATTAAGTGATCTTGTAGCCATTTCATCATCTGCTACTAGACCTTTTTTAATTCCAACTGATTTAACTGAAGCTGATGCTAAAACTTGAAATTTATCTTTAACTAATTCAGCTACAACTATTTTTATATTATCACTACCAAGATCAATACCTGTATAAATATTTCTCATATAAAAACACCTACTATTCTAACCATATTATACTAGTTACAAAAGAGAAAAACAAGATTTTATGCACTTCTCTAGAAAAAAGAAAAAGAGCTAAGCTCTTTTTTTAACAAACAACATAATGGTAAATATATCTTAAAAAAGTACCTAGATATGTTCCCATATTAAATATTGTAATCATCAATACATTCAATATATAAGTTATTATTGGTAATAATATAATACCTATTATTATTTTTTTATAATTATATATTTTTTTGATTATACTTTGCATATATGTTTTTCTTTTATTCTTCTAATTGATGAACCTAGGCTTCTACCTATATTAAATAAAGTTTTAACAGCATCAGTAAAGGCATTTATTAAAGTACCTGTTAATGAGTTGCCACCTTCTATATTTTCTAATTCTTCTCTTTTTAAATACCTAGTCATTACATTTCTCCGGATTAACGAATCCATCAATTACACCAATTAAGAATAATATTCCTCCGACTAAACCTAAGCCTCCAAATAAAGATAATCCCCCTCCAGTTATTTGTCTTAATTCTTTTTCATTAGAATGTTTAATACTTCTCATCTCCTTTTATTGTTCTAAACAAATATTCTAATAGTGTTTCTTTATTAATAATTATTTGATATTTAACAATTTCATTTTCTTTTATTTTGTTATCTTTTAATAGAAGTGTTACTTTTTTATAATAGTTGTTATCTATAAGATAATCATCTATTTTTTCTATTTCGTAAGTAAATGTGTTCCTTTCAATTATTATTTTATTATTTTCTTTTATCTTATTAACTCTATCTAAATCAATTAATACTTCTATCTTGTTATTTATTACTTTTGATATTCCAAAATAATAGTCTTCAATCTTATTGTTTTTAATAATAATTATCAATAAACATAAAATCAAAATAGATACTACTTTTATATATTTGAATATATCAACTTCCATATTTCTAAAATCTCTTTGAAAACTAACTAAATCCATAATCCTCCAAGTTACAAACTTCGTCATATAAATCATTATTATCAAATCTATGAGAGATAACAATAATTGTTTTTTCTTTGAAATAATTAAAAATATTAGTTAATATTTTTCTTTCTTTATCTACATTAATTTCACTGAATGATTCATCTAAAATAAAGATATTACTATTCTTTAGGAATGCTCTTGCAAGTATTACTCTTTGTCTTTCTCCTCCACTTAAATTGCAAGCATTTTCATCAAGAATCATATTGTATCCACTTGGATTATTTGATACAAAATCATTAAGAAGCATACACTTACCAATATCATATATTTTGTTTTTGTCACGTGTATTTTTTATATTTAAATTTTCATACAAAGTATCATTAAACAAATATTCATCTTGAGAAACATAAGTTATTTGTTCTCTTAAAGACCAAAGATTTATTTCATTTATATCAAGATTTCCTATTTGAATTTTTCCTCTTTGTATTTCTAAATATCCTGATATTAGCTTTGCCAGTGTACTTTTTCCACTTCCTGATGATCCATGTATCAGAATCTTCTTTCCTTCTTTAAACACAATATTTAAATTATTAATAACTTCTTTTGTACCATATTTATAAGATAAGCTTTTAACTATTACATCACCTTTTATATTTCTTAATGGGTTTAAATCAAAATATATCTTTTCTTCTTTTATATTTAATAGTTCATTAATTCTTTCTATTGTTAATTTAATTTGTTTATTCATAATTGTGAAATCTAATATATTTTTTAATGAACTCATATGATAAAAAATTATACTGTTAAATGTTATTAGACTTGAAAGCTTTAAATCTCCTTTTAATACTAATCCTCCTCCAATAAAAAGTATTAATAAGGATATTATTGATGTTGTTATATTTTCTATTAATTTTTTATTTGTAAGTTTATTTGAAAAGTTATAATTTGATAATAAAAACTTGTTATAAATATGAGAGAATTTTTCTTTAATTTTTTCTAAAATGTTTAAACTCTTGATAGTATTTATTCCATTTATTAATTCAATTATATTTGAGTTTACTTTAGCATTATTCTCTTTTAATTCTCTTATATCATGGTAGATGTAATTGTTATAAATTAAGGTTATTAAAGAAGATATAATTATTATTCCTAATGTGAATAAAGTTAGTTTAATGTTAATAAAAAATAAAGTTATTATTGAGACAATAAATATTAATAGATCTACTAATACAGTTATTAATAAATTACATATTATATTTTTTAAATTGTCTAAATCAGATATACGAGATAATACTTCTCCAGTAGTTCTATTTTTAAAATATAAATGAGGAAGTGAAAGAATATGATTTAAAGAATCGTTGATTAAAATACAATCTAGTTTTGTACTTATAAAATTCAGTAATTTTTCTTTTGAGTAATCAAGAGTATTCTTTATTAAATAAATGAATAATAAGATAGTAATTAACGGAAGTAAATTATTTGATGAATTTAAGTTTATAGATCTTTCTATTACAAATTGAAATTCAAAAGATAAAATTATACTAAACAATACAAATAGAATTGAAAATATAATAATTGTTAATAAAGAATTTTTATGAAAGAAAATAAATTCATTTATTTTGTTTTTTATTAAGTTTTCTTCTTTTATAATTGGGATAATTTTATTAGGAATGAAGTATATAAAATTTCTTGAAGATAT
>ONEP01000270.1 GCA_900316875.1 Candidatus Ruminimicrobium bovinum | reverse complement strand
GGATTACATAGTCGATGGTAAGTTTGAGGAAGACAAGAAGAATCTTAGTTTAGCCTTTAGGGGTTCAGAGAACCAAAGGATATGGAAGAAGGAAGAGGAAGGATTTAAAGTAATTGATTTGGATAATGGTGACTCACGGTAGTCACCATTTTTTTCCGATATTTATTATCTTTTAATAATCGGATAATATTTATATATAGGTAATAAATAATATGAATACAGAGAATTTTATAAATAGGGCTATTGAAATATATGGTGATGAGTATGATTATTCAAAAACCATATTCGTTAATTGGGGCACAAATGTTACAGTTACTTGTAAAATGCATGGAGATTTCGAAATATCCCCAAGGCATCACATATATAGACATCATGGTTGCAGTAAATGCAGGGGAAAACATATATCTGATGCAAAAAAGCATACAAAAGAATTTATTATAGAAAAGTGTAAAGAGGTTCATGGTGATGAATATGACTATTCTATATCTGAATATACTGGTATAGATAAAGAAATGAATATTGTTTGTAAGAAACATGGAATATTCAAACAAACTCCATATAACCATATTCATAAAAAATGCGGATGTCCTAAATGCAGATATGAACGTTTATCTGATAAATATAGATTTGAAATTAATGAATTGATTGATAAGTTTAAGGAAAAACATGGAGATAAATATCAATATCCTTTTATAAATGAAGAGTATGTAAATAACAGAAGTTTTATTACTATTATTTGTCCAATTCACGGCTTATTCAAACAAAGTGTTATGAAACATCTTCAAGGACAAGGATGTCCATTTTGTAATGAAAGTAGATTAGAAAAAGAAGTTGCTATTTTTTTGGAAAAGAATCATATGAAATTTAAAAGACAAATGAAATTTAGTTGGTTAAAACTAAATAAATCTTTATCATTGGATTTTTATTTGCCAGATTACAATATTGCAATAGAATGTCAAGGTGAACAGCATTATAAACCAATTGAACGTTTTGGAGGAGAAGACGAATATAATACAATTGTTAAAAGAGACATAATAAAGAAAAAACAGTGTAATGATAATGGTGTTAAACTTTTATATTACACAAAATACAAAAACATAACTGGTGAAGATATTTATAAGAATAAGAATAAGTTGTTAAAAGAAATATTTAATTATGATATTAACTGAAGATGTTAAGTCTTTGTTTAGGACTGTTAGAACACTCTTGGGTGCGCCTATACGTTCAGTTCAGCTTGAGGACGAACAATTATGCGACTTATTAGATGTAGCAATAGGAGACTATTCTGAAAAGGTTCAGAATTGGGTTATTGAAACACAATGGCTGAATGTACAAAGTAAAGACCATATACAATTTGAAAATGCCAGTGAATTAGCATATGCTATGACAGTACGTACAATGGATTGGAGTAGAGATTATTCATATTGGTTTAGCCGTGAAGTCGGTCTTCAACAAAGAGGACATTATGAACTTAAGAAGGATTTTTTTCAAGTTGAGAGAGGTAAACAAGTATATGTTATTCCAGCTGGTCGTGAAATAAATAGGGTTATGTATGTCACACCTTCTACAACAAAAGCTGCATTGTTTGGTAATATTGGAGCATTGGATACTGGTATAGGTGGAGGTTTTTCTCAAATTGGTAATGTTGGTTATATGGGAGGATTAACAGGTTTTTATGTAGGTAGTGTTTATGATACTGCGCTGTTGGCTGCTGACTTGAAGTACAAGAATTCATTGCTTAGAGGTGACTTGGCTTACAAGGTAACGGCAGGACCAGAGGGGACACATCTTGTACACCTTCTTTCAACCCCAGGCTCACCACAATCATTTGGCGGTTTAGCAGCAGACGATGTTTGGGGTTGGAACAGATATGCAAAGTGTTATGTGTGGTATTATTATTATGATGTGTCTGGAACTGGAAATACCGATGAGTGTATGCTGGAGAATAAGGATGACGTTATCATCACTCCAGACCAAGTGCCACTTGATAAGATGAGGTATGAGCTGATGAACAACCCAACACAACAGATTATAAGACGTTTGCTTGTTGCGGAAGCAAAGATACTGCTTGGTATCATAAGAGGTACGTACAGTGGTGCTGTGAAGATTCCAGAGGCAGAAATGCAGATGGATTACAATATGCTACTTGAGCAGGGCAAGTCAGAGAAGGAAACGGTGCTTAATGAGTTGAAGGAAAGGTTGGAGAGAATGCTTCCTTGGAATTTGATTAAGAACCAGGTTGAAATGAGTGATAACCTTATAAAGGTACTCAAGAACAAACCACTTGGACTATTTGTTAGATAAAATTTTAAAAAAATATTAAAAATAATCGGGATAAAATTTGTTTATCTCGATTATTTTATATATCTTTGCGTATATAAACGTTTTTTAACATATGCAAAATAAAACAACAGAAGAATTTATAAAAGAAGTTGAAGAAAGATTTCCAGGTGAAGTTTCTTTTGAGAAAACTGCCTATACTGGCGCATATTCACCGTTAATAATGACTTGTTCTAAACATGGTGATATAGCAGTCGTCCCGCATAACGTCTTGAAAAATAATGCTGTTTGCGCTTGTCCTAAATGTGGAAGGGAAAAAGGTAACAATAATTCTAAACTAACAAGAGGTGGCACTAAAGTAAAATTTTTAGAGCGTTTATATAAACGTTTTCCTAACATTAAATATGATTTTTCAGAAGCTAAATATATTAATAGTAGAACTCACATGAAAGTTATATGCCATGAAAAGGATTGTAATGGTGTTGAACACGGTGCTTGGTTCATAAAACCAAGTAATTTATATACTGGCTACGGTTGTCCTAAATGTGGAAATGAAAAAAGCACCCAAGAACGTAGAATGTCTTATGAAGATTACTGTAAATTGGTATCAGAAAAATATGGTGATATATATGAGGTTGATGAAAATTCGTATCACGATAAAAGTAACTTAATAAAAATTTTTTGCAAAAAACACAACGATTATTTCACAACAAATAGTAGAGATTTTCCAAGATTTAATTCTCATAAATGTCCAAAATGTATAAATGATGAATTAGAAGAATACACTAACCCAACTAGTGATATAAATATTATAGAAAATAATGGCATATGGAAAAATGATTCTATTGAGTTTGATGAAGAAACGTGGGTAGATGTCTTAGGGTTTGAAGGGCAATATCAATGCAGTAGTGAAGGTAGATTTAAGAATATAAGTGTTAAAAATAAGAATGGAGAAAAAGCTAGAGACAGACTAATACGTGTTAGTTTTGCAAACCGTTTAGGTGCAGTGTGTTTAGGGGGAAAACTTTATTCTGCTAGCAGAAAGATATATGAAAGCTTTCATAAAATTAAACTACCTTCTGGATATACTCATACAATAGACCATATAGATAATAATGTTAGAAACAACAGAATATCTAATCTGAGATTAGGCGGCTCAATACGTGAGAATATGCTTAACAATCATAAAACTCGTGCGAAATTATCTGCAAGATGTGGTGCTATTGGTGTAACACCTATCTTTGATTTTGATGACTTACCAGGAGAAAAATGGGTTGATGCAATTGGGTATGAGAATTTGTACTCTGTATCTAATCTTGGAAGGGTTATGGCTAAAGAACGAACGCTAATTGAAAAAAATAGAAACGTAAAGAGAGTTAAAAGAAAGCATCTTATGAGACAATGTATCAAATATGGACAATATTACACATTGGGACTTATAGATAGTAACGGAAATCACAAAACACATTACACTCATAAGTTGGTATATGAAAGTTTTAATGGCAGAGTAAAGGATGGTAATCAAATTGACCATATTGATTCTAACCCCTTGAATAATAAATTAGAGAATCTTAGAGAAGTAACGCCACTAGAAAACGTTAATAACTCAAACACTAGGAAAAAAAGGAAGTCTCCAGAGACACATGCTGGAGTATTAGTAAAAAAGTTGGATTTACATGATAATGTTATAGTCACATATATGTCTATTAGAGAGGCTGCTAGACAAAATAATGTTGCTGTTACATCTATGTATAAATGGATTAGTGGCAAGATTGACCAAAAGAGAAATCGCCTTAAGGGATATTATTTCAAGGTTGAGGAGAATATTTAAAAAACGTTAAAAATCGGGACTATATTTGGTAGTCTCGATTTTTTTAGTTATCTTTGCAGCATAGAATTAAAAAAATAATTGAATTATGTTAGTTTGGGCTTTTAATAAAGATGAGAAATCATTTAAATTGTGCGGCACATATGAGACTCTGTTTTGGTCAAACAGGGTAGGGTGTGAAGAGAGCCGTGTTTATTTAGATGAATGCGACTATGAACTGCCTAAAGATATGGTTGAGAACCATTTTTCTGACTTACAATTTAACCCATTTACAGAATATAAGTTCATTGTAAACAAGGATAAGTTTGATGAGTATAGTGTACTTAGAAGCTTTCCAACTGGATATTTCTGTAGCTCTTGCATCGTTGACAATGATGGTAATGTATTAAAGAATAAATTCTATCCGCAATCAAGCAGTGCTGAAATAAGAATCCTAGAAGAACTTTTCAATTGTATTGGCTACGATAGTGTTGTTGGTAGGGTTGATTGGGTGGAGGCTAAAGAATACGAAAGAAAGGGCTATAAGCTGGCTTTATGGTATGGGGCAGCTAAAAACAATGCAATGTTTGTAAAAAAGAATGAAGATTAACAAATTAAATTAAAATAATATGACCAGAGAACAAGCAAAAAAGATTCTACTCAAGAGTGTAGAAAAGGAAATAAAGAAGCATGGTGAGAATACCATCGCAGTGATGTCACCGATGCCAGGCAAGAACTCTTGGACTTGGAAGGAGTACAAGGAGGCTATCCTTAATGACACCATCCTTGAGGGTACTGAGGATATGAATCCCATCGACTCCCTGTTGAGATATGAGGATTATCGTCTTGAGCGTGGTCTGAGAAGTATGGTTGACATATTTTTAAAGGAGAAATAATATGTGTAGGTTTTGTGAAGGAAAGAAAACCATTGGTAGAGAAGGTCGTAAGATTTTTATGAATGAATCTGGACAACTTGTATACCTTGGAGAGCACACCATATTTGGTGATGTCATTGGTAAGGTTAAGTTCTGTCCAGAGTGTGGTAAAACAATAAAAGAAAGTAAGGAAGGATAATAATATGACTGCTATTGAAATTACATTATGTGTTGTATCATGGATTGTTGGCACGTTCGTGTCATTGGTATTCCTGTATTATGCCAACAACAAGATAACTCTTGCTAATCTGATAGCATCAATATTGTTCTGGTGGTTTATCATACCAGGAATGATATGTGTCTTCTTAGCAATGGGGTTTGTATGGCTTTGCAGCAATGCGGATGAAATAGTCCTGTTGGAGAGAGACCACTGGTGGTTGTCCAAGGGAGAGAGAAAGATGCTAAAGGAGGAAAAGAAAAAAGAGAAGAAAGGAAAAGGTTTAACATTAAATAACATTTTAAGAAAATGAAAAAGTTTATCGGTTTATTCATGTGTCTGGCAATGGCAACAATGACCTAT
>ONEP01000271.1 GCA_900316875.1 Candidatus Ruminimicrobium bovinum | reverse complement strand
GCTGACAAGCTCGTTGTTCTCCATCCAAGCCACGAAGGTGTGGCAGGTGGCGGGCACAGCGGTGAGAGTCACCTCGGTGCCTTCAGCAACGGGCTGGCCAAGAGCCACGTTGGCGGTCACTGAACCCATGGTGGGATCAGCGCTGCTGGCGTTAATAGTGTCGTAGATAGTACCGGGCAACAGCTCCTCGAAGTTGGCAACAACGTCGACGTTGGCCTCAACAGCGAAGGTGTAGGTCAGCTGGTTGTCGACCTCTTCGTTGTCGATGGTCCAGTTCACGAAGCGGTAGCCTTCAGCGGCTGTGGCGGTGAGGGTAACCTCGGTGCCAGCAGCAAGTTCGGTGAGGGTCTCGGGTTCGCTGGTAACAGTACCGGCATTCTCGGGGTTCACGCTGACGGTGACGTCGAAGTTAGTGAACAGCGGGGTGACGGCAAAGCGTACGCGGTTCTTCACGTCCATCGTGGTACCGCTATAGTTGCTCGGATCGGTGGGATCGTAGTTGGTGTTGTCGCTGTAGACGCGCAGAGCCTGCTCGCTTGTGGTGTTGAATACACGGCCGGCAAAACCACTGCTCCAACTTCCGGTGTTGTCATCAACGGCAAGGATTACGTTGCTCTGACCGTCGTAGGCAAACGGAGTGGCGAAAGTAATGGTGTTCCACTGGCCTGCGGTGAAGGTCACTTCGCCGCTATAGACGAGGTTGGCCTCGGTGACGGGCTCCCAGTCGTAGTTGTCGGCAAACGCAGTCTTGGTGGTGTTCACCATGTAGACATCGATGTTGCGAGTCTTGGTCGATCCACCGTTGTAGATATCAACGCTGAGGATGTTGGCGGCGGCGCCAATTTCTTCAGCAGTGTATATCTGTTGCGTCAGGCTGTAGTTGTAGTAAGTGTAGGTGGGCAGGTAGCTGTTGGTGGTGGTACCTTCGCCGATGCAGACCATGCCTTCGGGGCAGATCTCCGGAGTGGTGAAGCTCACCTGCGGAGCGGTCTTGGCGGTATCGTTGTCATCGCAGACGGCATACACCTTAACGGTGTACTGGGTCTCGGGGTTGAGGCCGGTCAGCGTGTAGGGGCTGGCGATATTCTCGTCAGTGATAAACACGTTGTTGACCATCACGGCGAAGTTGGGAGCATCGCTAACCCAAGTGAGGACGACACTGTTGCCGGTGTTGGTTGAGTCAACAACCGTCAGGTTCGTCACGGGGTAGCAACTCGGGGGAGTCATGAATCTGGCAGTGGCTGCATAAGGTGTGGTGTCGTTGCCACAGATTGCATACACAGCAACAGAGTACCAAGTCTCGGACTCGAGGCCAGTCAGCGTGTAGGGGCTGGCGATATTCTCGTCAGTAATATACTCGTTGTTGACCACCATTGCGAAGGCGGAAGCCTCGCTCTCCCAAGAGATGACGATGCTGTGGGCAGTGGTGTCAGAGAGCGTCAGGGTCGCCACGGGCAAGCAGCTGGGCTTGGTGGCGAAGGTCATAGTAACGGGGTGAGCGGTGTCATCCTCGCTGCAGACGGCATACACCGTGATAGTGTAGGTGGTATCGGCCACGAGGTCGCTCAGCGTGTAGCTGGTCTCGGTGTAAGCATCGTTCAGCACGCTGTCGCCCATCATCACGATGAAACTGGCGGCTTCGCCGGGGTTCTGCCAGGAGATTACAGCGCTGTTGTCTGTGATGGTCGAATCGGCGGCCGTCAGCTGGGCAACAGGCAAGCAGGTGGGCAGAGTGGTGAAGGTGACGTTCTCAGCAAAGTAGGAAGTGTCATTTCCGTCGCAGACGGCGTAGACAGACAGTGTGTAAGTGTGCTCGGGCTGCAGGCCGCTGACGGTGGCGACATGGTCGCCGCTGATAGTAACGGGCAGCACATCTTCATAGATCTTCACGGCAACGGCAGATGCATCGCCATACCAGGTGATGTCTGCTGTGGTGGCGGCGGGCTCGACGTGTACGCTGTCAACATCCGGGCAGGTGATAACGAGCGGATAGCCGAAACGTACGCGGTTCTTCACGTTCATTACTGTACCAGTGTAGCTGCTCGGTGAGGCGGGATCGTAGT
>ONEP01000272.1 GCA_900316875.1 Candidatus Ruminimicrobium bovinum | reverse complement strand
GAAGTTATTTCCCTAAATCTTCCAGGTAAAACAGGTAAATTAGAAATAGAAATTGATGGTGAATTTGTTGCATCTGTTGCTTTAGTTAACGGTAAAGCAAGCTTTTCATTAAGTAATTATGCTGCGGGTGAATATGTAATAAGTATTGCTTATTATGATATTTATCAGGATGAGGAATTTGGTGAGCAACATGATTATTACTTTAAGTATATTGATTTAATCGTCCAAAAACCTGCAATTAAAGCGAGTAATGCAAATGTCTTCTATAATGCAGGAACTCCATACACAGTTCAAATCACAGGAATTGATAAAGACTTAATTAAAGTTGGAGACAAAGTTACTTTCAAAATAGGCAATAAAGTAATTGGAACAGGTAAACTCGATAAAAACGGATATGCATCCATCAAAATTACTCAAAATCCAGGTACATATAAAATCACTGCAATATATAAGAAAGCTAGTGTTACTAAAACAGTAAAAGTGAAACATATCATTACTTTGAAAAAAGTGACAGTTAAAAGATCAGCTAAAAAATTAGTTATTCAAGCTACCGTTAAAATAGGTAAAAAACCTGTTTCAAATAAAAAAATTACTCTCAAATTCAACGGTAAAAAATACACTGCTAAAACCAGCAAAAAAGGTGTGGTTAAATTCACCATTAAAAGTAAAGTTCTCAAAAAAATTAAAGCAGGTAAAAAAGTAACCTATCAGGCAACCTACTTGAAAGACACTGTAAAACAAACTGTAAAAGTTAAAAAATAGGGATTAACGTCCTTATTTTTCTTATTTTTTTTTAACATTAAAATTATATTTGCCAATTAACAAATACTATTAGTAATGAACATTACAAAAGCAATAATCTTGACCATTATTATTTCAGTTATATTCTCAATGGGCATTGTCAGTGCATCTGAAAACATTACTGATGATAATTTGGGCGCTAGTGAGGATATCAATGTCACATTTGACGAGCAGATGTGGGAAGAGGATTTGGGCGACATTGAAGTGGATTTGCCTGAAAACTCATCAGGTGAATTTGCCGTTAAAATCGATGATGAGATAATATACAATCAGACAATCACTGAAAAATCATTTAAGGTGCCGGTCAAGCTACCTAAAAAAGGTCATGAATTCTATATTGCAATCTGGCCGCCGATCGATTATAGGAGTTATAAGGTTAGTGCCTTTTACAACAATATTGACTTAAACATTACAACTCCATTAAAGGTCATGAGATACTCTTCTGATTACAATCTTTTCAATTTTCCACAGGAAATTCTTAAAGGAGATAAATATCCTCCGCTATTGGTATTTCCAAGGTCTGCCAATGGTACTGTCGAGTTTTACATTGATGAGAGATTATTTGAAAAAACTAGTGCAAAACCAACATTTTACTGGGAAAACAACCCATTTTCAAAATTGGCCTTGGGAAATCACACATTTAAAGTGATATATTATGGGGACAGTTATTATCATGCATTCAATAAGACATTCAACTTCCTTGTAACCGATGTGGCAATATCCATTCCCGAGATAATCAATATTGGCCATGATGACTGCATAAGCGTAAAAACATCAAAAAACAGCAAAGGCAATGTTAAGGTATATATTGACAATAGGTTAATCGTCAATGAAAATACTGACGGTGAGGATTATATATTGTCTCTTGAAAACTATGTAAAGTATACCGATAATGAAATAAAAGTTGTTTACTCATCAAGCGATGCCTCACGAACAAAAACAAAGCCTCTTAAAATGACCTATGATTTGGAGCTTTGTATTGATGATTTCGTATACGGCAATCAAAATCTCTTGGAGCTCTATTTGCCGGACACATTAAACAATAAACTGCTAAAAATAACAATCGATGGCAAACAGTATCAATTCAAGCGATCAAGCACTGTAAACAACATGCTTGAACTTGACATTTCAAATTTCAGGGCAGGTACCTATACATTGTTCATGTCATATCCGGATGACGGGAAATTCTATCCGCTGAACAGGACCTGCAATTTCACAGTATATTATTCAATTCAT
>ONEP01000273.1 GCA_900316875.1 Candidatus Ruminimicrobium bovinum | reverse complement strand
CGGGGATTCCCCGATGGCATCAATCAATTGGTCGGCGATGACCGCGCTCGCAAGGTCCATCGTGGCCGTAATCAGCGTGATGACGATGGGCGTGGTCGGTATGAGCTTGAATTTCTTGTGCGGGTCCTTCAGGAGCGTCACCCTGTACAGGTCGTAAAGGATGCCCAGGATGGAAATGCTGCTCTTGCCGATACCGATGGCCCCCGTAATCAGCACCTCCTGGTAGGGCGAGTAGAGCGGATTCGGGTAGACCTGTTTCAGCCGCTCAATCCAATAGGGGTAGATGGTGCCCCCGTAGATGGCACCCATGTATCTAGGGTCGTTGATGAACGTCACGATATCGACCGGGACGGACTCGTACCCCTCGGCCATCGCCGCGGCCCTGTAGAGGTCCTTCGTGCTGACGTTATCCAACGACCCTGCCATATCACGCCGTCCCTTTCCTTCTGCGGCCCCGTACGACCTTTATTTCGCCCCCGTGACGCCTGTAGAACCGCCTGTCGGCCTCGGACACCTTCCTGCCCTCGGACAGGGCCTTCCCGACCCTGCGCATGCGTTTCTCGTCCGAAGCCTCCCTGCTGCAACTGCGCAACATCCTCTTGTTCCCACGCATCCCCCTCGGGACGGTATGTATCCGTTCCCTCGGGACCTTACCGACCTGTTCCGTACCCCCTTCCGCACCCTCCGGACTGCCGGCAGAAATCCGGACATTCTTGCGCACGTTTTGTCCGATTTTTTTTCGTGCGGTTTTTCCCGTTTTTGTCCGGTTTTCCACAATTAATTCGGACAAAACTGCATTTTCGTTTACCCCCGATTTTTGGCGTTTTTGAGCTGTTTTTATGGGTTTTCGGACATTTTTGTGCGAGCCTATTAATAGGGGGGAGGGGTATTTAATAGGATTACACAAATATGTCCGAATTTTATCAATTATTTCATTGTTTTTGTCCGAATTATTCGTAAAGAAATTCAACCCGTTTTCCTGCATTATTTCACGGCATG
The DNA here is from genome assembly GCA_900316875.1 of Candidatus Ruminimicrobium bovinum. Taxonomy (GTDB): domain Bacteria; phylum Elusimicrobiota; class Endomicrobiia; order Endomicrobiales; family Endomicrobiaceae; genus Ruminimicrobium; species Ruminimicrobium bovinum. Next base: position 4,000 of record ONEP01000273.1, on the reverse strand, counting down.
TACTCAGTGTTTCGAGCGCATGCCCGTACTCCGCCGCCTTTACCGCACGGTATGGTACTCCGTGCCGCTTGAGGTACTTGATGAGGGTGTCGGAGGCTTTTCCGCGCTTCACGACCACGTAGCCGTCCGGATGGAACGGGAGGTCTTCCACGGGCACCTGCTTCCACATGATTTCGTAACCGAGGGAACGAGCCGCCTTCTGCAAGGTCACGTAGGTCGTGCCATAGGTAGAGGCTATATCCTCGAGGTATCTCCTGTGTGGGAGCCGCACGAGCTTCCCGTGCACCATCCCCGCATCCGTCCAGTCCTTGATTAGCGCCTGTGCGAGTTCGTATGCGTGGCGAACGGACGTGTAGGGTCGCTTGGGCATCTCGGCCTGCGAGAAATACTTGGAGAACTCGGACACCTTGCGCTGGAACGGGACGTGCGCCCACCTGTCCCATGAACGTGCCGCCAGGTTGTAGATGGCGGGTATCTCCTCCTCCCGGAACTCCCATGGCGACACCACGTTGGAAAGTATGAGGTACACGAGCATACGTAGGTAGTCCGACTTGGAGACGTGGTAGTTGCAGTTCTCGTTGAGGTGGAAGCACCGCATGAGCAGGCGCATGGCGAGGTTCATCGACCACGAGTACCTGTGCCCTATGTCTATCTTCTTGAAGCGGGGCACCATGGAGGGCACCACCACGTCGAACCTGTACCCGTTCTCCTCCAGCCACGTCACGCCACGCATGCGTGCGAGGGACGAACTGTTGAGCGGGAGGTACAGGGCGGAGTCGTCGGGGCAGAGAAGGTCCATCGGGTTCTCGTCCCTGCGTGCGATGCGGGATATGCGTATGGAGCCTGGGTAGACCGTGCGTCCCCTGTGGCACGTTGGCGTCCCGTAAAGTGCCTGGTCGGGGAGGTCGGTGCAGTCGTCGAACGTCCGCATGGCGGGGATGTGACGCTGCACGAGGGACTTGAGCCTTGTGCATTCCTCCTGTAGGCAGTCCAACGGGATTTCGTACGGGAGGTGCTGTATGATGTGGCATCGGTAGGGGCTTCCGCTCGCGGAGCCCACCACCGCTATGTTCGGGTACCCACGGAGCTCGGCACGTATCGTGTCGATGTGTATGTCGGTGCTGTCCGCATTGTCGTAGTCAATCCATGCGAACGACGTGTGGGTTCCTCCACGCTTGACTGCGTGTCCGGACTCCAACATGTCCACGAGTGTCTGTAGGGGCGGGTCCTCGACGAAGTAGACGGGCGTGCTGCCCTTGTTCGCACGGGGCCACAGGTATTTCTTGACTTCATTCTTGTCCGAGAACGCTTCCGATGCGTATTGAATGCAGTTCATGTCGGTACGGGCGGATGCGGGGATGATTCATGGGGAAGTGCAACGTTCGGGGCCGAAAAAGGGGCGGGGGACGCCTGCCGCCCTGCATCCAAAATCAACGGCAGGCACCCCCGTCCCAGAGACCTTGTAGAGGAATATAGCAAAAACGCCACGGGAGCGGTAGCGTGGCGGGCGGGGATTCGGGCGGTTTACGGAGGTGTTTGGAAATGCCGTTTCCGTGCGCTGTACGGGCGTATCGGGTTGGGGCGGTAGGGTTGCTAGGGTCTGGCCGTTTTACGGCCCAGTGGTGCGAGCGGGGGGCCACCGGAGACGGGTGTCGGGCTACAGGGCGTATACAGGAGACGCAGCCGTTTACCGTTTCCGTCTATACGACCTAGTTCTCTTCGGTTCGGTGCTGCTCGGGAACGTCTTGTCGACGTAGGCATAGATTCGGGCTGCATCCCCGTCGGCTATGAGGTCTATGAGCGTGGGTGCGGCTTGCATGAATGCTTTGGAAACGGCATCCAAGGTTTCTTTGGGTGCCTCTATGTTCTCGACGTAGAATCTGTCGCTTATGATGCTTGCGACACGATTCTTGTCCGTCAGGACTTCTATTCCGGGAATGTTCCTGTCGCCTTCCCCCCAATGGAGCAAAAGAGTATTTCGCTTGACCTTTGACGGGTTGCCTGTTAGTAATTTGTCCTCGTACAGCTCCTTGAGAAGGGAACGGAGTTTTCCTTTTTCATGGTTTGTGAGATTGTTTACGTCCGCATAGTTGGCCATGTAGTACAGAAAACCCCACCATTCGATAATGTTGCGAGTCTGTGCTATGAGTTTGGCCTCCATCTGTACTTTTCTATAGGCCATCTCGTTGATAGGCACAGGGCTGTAGAGCTCCATGTCATGTACGGTTATTCTCATCGGCATAGCATATCTCCTATCCGGGTACGTGAATCAGTTCCAATTCCGGCATGGATTCCAGCAGCAGTTCACCCGCAGCCGCCAACTTATCGTCCCCGTTTTCTTGGAGAATCTGTATGGCCGACTTCAGGTCCTCGGACCATTGCGGGGGCATTTCGTTCACCTCGAACTCTAGGAACATCTCTTCGATATTGCCTACGACATACCTTGCCCAATCCAAGGTATTGTTCCCGTTGCTTTCGTTATTGATTTTTTTCCTGAATCCTTCGTAGTCCGCAAATTCCTGTGTGACTCGTAGGTAGTCTTCGTTGGACGGGAAACCGAATACGCATTTCTGCACGATTTCCTGGTCGGGGCCCATTTTCCGTTCAAAATGGAAACCATCGGGGCATTCCCGTTCTATCGGTCGCTTGATGAAATTCTTGGAATACTCGCAAGGGATAGGGTACCCGTTGTTCTTCTTAAAGTAATGCTCTATCGCTCCGCTTGCTTCAACCCAGTACCACTTGTCGAATCCGGCTATGTCGGATTTGATGATTTCGGCCACGCCCTTGCGGTATTCGTGGTTCGTATGCACGCCAGCTACTCCGAGGGCCTTGTTTCCACCGAAGTTTCCCGCATAGATGGCGCATGCAGCCATCCCTTGCTCGGTTGATACGATTTTGATTTCGGTCGTTATTGCTATCAGATATCGGTTGGATACGGGTCCATTCCACTTTCCGAGACCGAAATAGGCGTATTCCCGGTTTAGCGTCTCCCGGATGGCCGGGAGACGTTCCGCAATTTCCTGTGCATCGGTTATGATGTCTAGTTTCATGGAATCCTCCAAATTATGCCTAGAAAACAGGCCACCGAGTTGGGTGTGCCCTGCTTACCCGTGTGCTTTTAAATATAATTAATTTTGCCTATGGTGTCAATAGGTATTCGTTATTATTCACCGAATCATTGCACGATTTCGGCATCCTGTACGTCCGGCTCTTTCGGTGCCTGCGACCTGCTCAGGATTTCGTTCTTGAACGCCTCTGCCTGTTCCTCGCTGAACAGCGTTGTGTTGTCGATTGCCTTGTCGTCGTCATCGGGCGGCACTACGGACGTGTCGGTGTCGTAGCCACGCACCATTCGCAATATGTCCAAACGTAGGCGCAAGGATTCGTTCGTCTGCCTGGACGCGTCGAGCAATTCCCTTAGCGAGGCCTCGTCGAGGTTCACCTTGTTGGCCACCGCCTCGTCGATGCTGTCCATCCGGTGCAGCAGCGCATCCATTGCCTTCATGGAATTGGTCGTGATGTTGAGCCCCAGCAGGTTCATGTCCTTGCGGAGCTTGTCCAAGTCCTTCTTGGCCGTAGGAAGTTGTTGGTTTTGTTCGTCCATCATATGATACATATAGGGGGTATGCCCGAGTTTGATATTTGGCCTTCGTGGGCTATAATTTCAATTATTCGGCAGTTCCACCCCAGCTTGCGGGTATCTGTTGCAGTTCCGCACGGCCACTTTCGGTATCTGACCCGCAGTTCAGGAAAGCCTTGTCGTATTGGGCCGGGGGCTTTGCTTGCCCAGAGAATCTTAGGTATTGTGCATACGCACCCGATTCAACGTTCACGCAGTTCATAAATATGTGGCGGATGTCTGTAGCCTTGGGTGCATCGATTTCAGGTACTTCCGTGATACCCAGGTTATTACCGAAGGCGTCTTCCAGGTTAATCGCATTGCGTAAATCGAACGGGGGTATCGACGTAAGGTGCATGGGGTGTTGGGTAGTGTAGG
>ONEP01000274.1 GCA_900316875.1 Candidatus Ruminimicrobium bovinum | reverse complement strand
TTGTCTTTGAGCAAGTGATTGATACACTCTATGACGTATCTCTTCCTGAGCATAATTAAAATGCTAATCCAACAACAGCACTATCAACCACTTCTTCTTCAAATTCATCATCTTGACAGACCAACAAAGGCTTCAAGTCGTATGATGTAACCAGCAAGTCGATTGTATTTGCCATAATTGGACCACACATACCATTCACACTTGCAGGATAATCATCCTTCTCCAGAATAACCATCATGGTATAGAGTGGATGGTCAGCAGGAAAGTAACCGCATAATTCCATACGATAATGATCCTCTTCCGTTTTGAATGAACGGCCACAAGCAGCAACAGTGGTATAGTTTCTGCCAGCCTTTCGGAAAAGTCCTTTTGACACAGCACGATGCAGGGCTTTTTGCAATGAGATAATATGTTCCTTTTCTTCAATTTGCTCATTGAGAACGCTAACATCATCCCCTTCTGTCTTGAGCTTCACCATGCATCCTCCATTGGCTACGGCATTGTAAAACGTTAGCAATCCCATTGCATCATTGGGCATATCAGAGAGATATCCGGAAATCTGCTTTTCGAATCGTGCCACATCATTACCAATAATGAAATCCTTGGCTATGGCAAATGCAACCAGAGAGTTAAAGCCTAATGCCTTTTCAAACGTAAGTTGTCCATAGCCTCCACGCTGCCAGTTGGAGTCTCTTACATCCTTATAGATGCCACTTCCTGTATCGATGATTTGATCTGGGGATATTTTTCCAGTAGACAACATCGCCAGATAGGCGGGGCCTTTCATCAACACTCGCTGCTCATCATTGAATGTGTCTTCGTAGGGAACGAATTGGCTTCTGTTGTTAGCCAGAGATGCTTGTGCCTTGATGGCTCCTGTTGCAGTCTCGACAACATAAACAGTTCCTTTTGAACATTGATATTCTTTCATTTTTTCTTGCAACAACTGACTTACAGATGCCTCCAATTCCTCGTCCTTGCATATCAATTGATCTTCTTCCATGCCATCTATTCCAGCAAGAATTCTTAATCGCTGAATATCTTGCTCTGAAAGATGAAGATTGCACTTCTGATTATATCTGAGCAGCCAGGATGCTCCTCTTCTACCCAGATATGCCTTCTCGTCGGCTTTCATGAAATAATATGCGGCAAGGGACTCATTCTTAAGGCTGTCTCCCTTAAATCCCGCATAGATCTCAGCAAGGATACTATTGAAGAAGGGAATCTTCTCCGATTTCTCAGAAAGTTTCTCCGTGTCTGGATGATTGGCCTTGCGATTATCGAGGGCGAACAGCATCAGTTCGCCAAATGAACTACCGGCCTGAGCCGCCTGTTTCATCAGACGGAATCCTTCCAGGGTATCGCCACGCAATACCTCGAAAATACCTTTTACTACATGTCCGTCAATATTTCCATTGGACATGAGCTGGTCTATCATGGAGTTGGCTTCATCCCACTCCCCTTTAGTGCATTTTTCAACAGATTCATAGATGAGCCTGAAATCGCTTCTTTCTGGCAATGACGTCATGTAATCTTCCATACAAGTAATACCACAAAATTCTTCAGCTTGGGCAGCCATGGTCAACATGACCGTAAAATCCTTTTTAACGCCTTTGCCATCACGGTAACAGTCGGCGAGTTGTAGAAATGCCTTCCCATCGCCCCATCGAGCTTTCTCGATCAACGCATTCACTTCATCGGAAGATGACATTTCCGAAGTATTACTCAAGGCCTCATTGATGAACAGACTATCAGTACAACTCAATAATAGTACTACTGTCATCAGCACTGTTGCAAGTGCAAAAAATTTTTTCTTCATGATATTCTAATGATTATGTGTTGTGTGTAACAATTATATACCTATTGTTTATTATCTACTTATATTTCGATGAAATTTTTTAATGCTTTTCTATCACTTCGTCAATTCTGTTCATGCGATAGTATGATGACAGTTGATTTTCCTTTTATTCTTTCTTCATTATAAAAGGCTATATCCTTTTTGATAGATATATTGAAGCACTACTCGTCCAGTCCCAAGCACCATTTTCCTGTTGCCGTCAGGCAGTGCTTGATTTTTCCATAAGGTATCGTGAAGTGAAAGGTACCTGCGGCATAACAGCTGATGGCATAGGGCTGGAATGAAAAGACGATTCCTTCATCTGAGAGACCAGGTTGCGGGAAGGTATAGCTACCTGTCGGATTACCATCTTCATCTCTATTGGTGACAACCTCCAGTATATTGGGTTGCCATGCCTGGTATTCCTCGGTCTTCTTTGCTTCCTTCAGCAGAAGATCCAATACTTCCTTCTCTGAATTGGGCTTGAACAAATAGTCAAAGTCGATTTCACGCTTATGGACATGATTAAATGAGATTAGGTTCTTCGTATAGAATCCATGGGCACCACCGTTATAATCATAGGTAAAAGACTGATAGGTTACATAATTCATGTTGAACGTTCTAGCACGCAAATTCAAAGTCGAGAACAAATGGGCAGGATAATCCTCATATTCCGTACCCCACTCTCCCTTCACGATGGTAAAATAGGCTTCGGCAGCACATCGAGCTATCTTCTTGAAATCATGGACATCTCCTGCAAATGTCCAGCCACCATCCGACCGTGCAGTATAGCCAATATAGAAGGCATTGATAGCTGGGACTTTCTCGTCATGTGATTGTGAATCGGCTATTTTATCTACAAGCCAACGACTAATAACATCTGCATGCATCGTAGATGGCTTTGGAAAATCCACCGCAATACTATAGAAAACTCTTTTTCCAAATCCAGCTATGGTGTCATGCCTAAACCGGATGACATTAGGCAACTTTCGCGTCAGTCGATTCAAGGCCCGTTTGCTGTTGTCATCAGACAAGTCAACCAACTGGTTCTTGCCAACAATACTCACATAGAACTTGTTGTCACCACCAGCATCGTACGGGTAAACCTTAAGCGTTGGATCCGCCACAAGTATCTTGTCCTCATTGTATAGCACAAACAATCTGCCATAGTCCTCATAAGCCGTATAATAGGCCTTATTACCTACCACACAGAGCGTGTCTGCCCACCAATTGGCATTGACCAGCATATTCTTGACAAAATACGGAATGGCAGGAGGTTCATAATTGTACACGATGCTGTCCATGTACTCCTCAATGTCATCCTGTTCTTCAGTTAGGCATGTGTCATAGTCCAACGAATCGTTAAATACTATCTCCGTATGATTGTTTCCCTTGCAAGAAGCCAAGTCTAGGCACATGATGCCAACCAGCATCAACAGCATCCCAAGCAATGTTAATAATCTCATTATTCTCATTATTCTTTCCTTCCTGATTAGATTCTTTTGACTTCCTCTACTCCGTCTATAGCCGACATATGATTGATGATGGTCTGCAATTCAACAAAGGAATGCACCTTGAAGTTAATGGTGCAATTCACGATGCAGTCTGTAGTACTCGTACTGATTGAGTCCATCGAGAGCTGCAGCTCGTTGGTGATGCAGTTGATGATGTCAAACAAGAGATGGAAACGGTCAATGGCAAGAATATGAATACTGACAGGATAGAGCATATCTGGCTTTTCGGCATAGTCCACGGACACGATGGAATCACCCTGCCTAGATGCTAGGCTGACAGCGATGGAGCAGTTACGCTTGTGGACGGTGACGCTCCCGTCTTTCTCCTTGAAGCCGATGACTTCCTCTCCCGGAATAGGTTGACAGTTCGGGCAGTAATGGTAGTCGTTTTCCTCCTGCTTCTCGAAGTACCTCTTCAAAAAGCCCTTTGCCTTGTAGGTGAGTACGTGTTTCATCCAGTCAGGATTTGGCAAGATGTCCTCATTCGTGATGATCTTTACGATGTCGCCGCGATGCAGGACGGTCTTGATGGATGCCAGCTGTCCATTGATCATGGCTACATGGGCATGCTTTCCGATTTCGCTATGAATCTCAAAGGCAAAGTCCAGGGCCGTGGCACGTTTAGGCAGATTGACGGACTTGCCATTTGGCGTGAATACCATGATGTCATCATTATAGAACGTCGTGACCACATTCTCAATGAAGTCACCTTCCTTCTGATGGAACTCCATGTCCCTCAGCACCATGCGGAACTTGTCAATCCAACGGCGCACATTGTCCTCGCTCCGTTCAGCCACGACTCCGAGTTGGGAGGCACGGGACATCCGTTCACTGCTGATATGCACTTCTTCCCAACAACCATAGCTGCTGAGCAGCTGCACATGAAACGACTGATAGCCGTTTTCCTTTGGGGAGTCGATGTAGTTGATGATGCCACAAGGTCTCTCACTGAAGACGCTGGAGAGACGTGAGTAAATACGCAGCGCCATATCCTTCTCCTGTTCTTCCTTTGGACATGAGAAGACGACATCCACGACATGCCGGAACGGAATGTGGCTAAAATCATCACCTGTCCTACGCATCTTGCGCCAAATGCTATAAGGAGCATTGAAGACAATCTTAATCTGTGCATCGATACCATCCATAGTCAGTACTTCACGGATCTTCTCGGTAAAAGCGGATAGTTTTTCATGAAGACTTTCCTTGTCCTTCTGGATGAGTCCTGCTATCAGCGCATATTCCTGAGGACAGCGGTATTGGAAACTCAGGTTCTCCAACTCAATCTTCACGTTGTACAGACCGAGACGGTTGGCCAGGGGAGCATAGAAGAAATCCGTCTCTCCTGCAATCTTCATCTGCTTGTCTGGACGCATACTGCTTAGTGTGCGCATATTGTGCAGACGGTCTGCAAGCTTCACCAGCAGGGCACGGATATCATAGTGGATGGAATTGAGCATCTGCTTGTAGTTGTCCACCTGCTTGGAAATTTCATAGTTGCCCGTACTCTTCTTCGTAACGACACTGACCAGGAAGGCCACATCATCGCCAAAACGCTGGCGGATGTCATCAATGGTGTAATCAGTGTCCTCCACCACATCATGCAGGAAAGCGGCGATAACGGGATTGGCACCCAGCTTCAACTCCATGGCCACAATGGTAGCCACAGCAATGGGATGGATGATATATGGTTCGCCAGTCTTGCGCTTCTGCATGGCATGGGCTTCACGTGCCAGTTCAAAGGCAGCACGGATTCTTACCATATCCTCTGCAGATACTCTCTTTTCCATCTCTGTGAAGACAACCTGTACCTTCTCCTGAATCATCATGTCGTAATTTTGAATCATAACCTTACATCTTTATACATTAAACCTTAAGCTCTATTTGTTTATATTTACAGAGTGCCCAAAGTAACCGTTTTCTATCAGCAAAAAATGAAAAAAGCCTCCCAAATACTATTGAGAGGCAACTACTTCTATGGTATGACAGGACTCCGCTATTCCATCTCAATAATAATGGCTGTATAGTTATCACCTGCCTTCTCTTCGCAGATGGCACGGTATTTCTCCGCTACCTGCTCCACGTCTTTGGCGCATTGCAAGGTGTGGAGCAATGTCTCGTCATCGATAGCATTATACAATCCGTCCGTGCAGAGCAAGATACGGTCTAATGACTGAAGTTCTACGACCTTCACGTCAGGTACGGCATCTTCAGGATGACGGGTAAAGAATGCCCTGTTGATATAGGGCAGACTGATGGAACTGGATTCGATATGGTCAATGGTACGATACTTGACATTGCCTTTGATGTCGATGACATAGCAGCGACTGTCACCAGCATGGGCAATGGTTGCTTTCTTCCCTTCGATACTGCACATGACGAGGGTTGTTCCCATCTGGTAATAACCAGATTTCTCGTCCAGTGTCTCACTTGCGAGCTTTGCTGCATCCAACACTTTCTGCTCAGAATCCAATTCTTCGGAATACTGCTGCCAGTACTCCGAAAAAGCATCACAGACTGTTTGGCTGGCAACTTCACCGCAGGAGTGGCCACCCATACCGTCACAGACCACGAACAAGGTTCGCTTGTCTGCAATTTTGACGATATTGAGACTGTCCTCGTTGTTCATCCGAGGCCCTTTCTCTGTAAACTGAATATACTTCATACTCGATATTATTTGATGTTCCACCCCTTGTTATTCAAGAATTTCTTGCACTTGTTACAGAAGGATGGCGTTTGAGAGAACTTGTTGCCATGTTCGGCATCCACCATGAAACATTGTTGATTGCCGCAATGGTTCAAACCAAAGGAATGTCC
>ONEP01000276.1 GCA_900316875.1 Candidatus Ruminimicrobium bovinum | reverse complement strand
TTGTCTGCTAAGCTCATCTTGCTCAGGAAAATCGGGAGCCAAGGCTATGTATGTTGTTGATAAAGTAAGAGTTGATAATTCTGTTCCTGTATAGACCATCATTGAGCCAAGTCTATTTAAAAGGTTTTCTGCCTGATATTTTGCAGCCATGTTGCCTTCAGAAATTTCCGGCTTAAATTCAAATGGAACATAAAAGTTTTCTAAGCCATCAGAGTTATACCAAGGCTTAACATACAGACAGCCCAATTCTGTCAAGAAAGTGTTTTTATACTTGAGTATTGAAATCATTCTTGCTTGAGCATCAGATAACTTTCTAGGACTAAATGGATTTTCCGGTCTATTGTCTATACCTTTACCAATGTTAAATTCTTGAATTTCGTGATCGTTTTGTAAAGCAAAAACTCTATTATCATATTTGTTTTCTGAGTCTCTGTAATTGCTTATTTCTTTATAAACTTTTGTAGTAGGGTATTCTTTTCCACTGTCCAAAGGTTTTGATTTTACAACTGCACCGGGCTTATCAGAATACATATTATATTCTCCAGCGAAGTTTAAATCCATTAATTCTTCTGCACTTTCTTGATAATCATTATCTCCAAGTTTTGCTAAAAGATTTTGGGCAATATCTGTTATATCACTTGAATAGCCCAAACTACCTCTTTTATATTTGTTTTGAGTATTTGCTAAATTACTTACATCATTATAATATTGACTTTCTTTAAAATCATTTATATGAATTTGTTTATAGGCTTTTTCTTTCCAAGCAACAACTTTTTGATTTGCAATGTCAAAGGCACTTTGAGTTGGCTGGTCTGTTGCTCCTTTTACTATCTTATCTACTTCGGTACCAATACCACCGATATTTGTAGCAGATAAACCAGCGTATTTTAAAGCCTCTAAAGTGTTTTCTCCTATTGAATCAAGATTAGTAAAATCATCTGTATTTTTATCCTGATTAGAAGCATATCCGCCCATATTACTTGTGATCATTTCACCGAGATTTACGTTATTTTCACCTTGAGTAATTGGGTCAAAATCTACTGTAGAATTTTCCTTTGTATCTTCTAATTCTATAACTCCATCATTTTGAAAAATTGTTCCAGAGGTCACGGCGCTACTTTCATGGACTACACTATCATCGGAATCATAATATTTTCCTCCGACATTTACATAACGCCTAACTGTAAAAGAGTCACTAACTATTTCTAAAGGATTTCCATCTTTGTCAACTTTACTCAAATCTCTGATTTTCATAAAGTTAACTTTTTATTAAGATGCCCAAGTCACAGTATCGTTTTGTCCAGCTACAGCAGGTTTGTTTAATGCCTCAACCATTTTTTCAAGTTTTTCAAGAGCTTTTTCCGCTATTGATTTTATGTCTTTTACCGTCATAGTCTGTTCAGCAGTATCTTTGTTTCTTTCTTTTTCCGCTGAGTCTTTCTGAGCTTGACGGTTTCTTTCGGCATCTGACATTTCAGTAGTTGTAGATTGAGTAACCGAACCAACTGAAGAACCTGCAACTGCCGAACCATTGCTTTCAAGAACGGCCTGCCCACCCGAAGCCACAAGTTCCATAGGTCCTTCTGTGGTAGCTTCGGTGTTTTCCTCAGTAGCTTTTGTAAGATCTTCATTTGAGTTAGCGATACTATCCGCCGCATTTGTTAATGCACCAGTTACCTCTGGACCAGTAACATCTTTTAAGGTTTGAGAAATATCTTTCAAACATCCTAAGCCGGGTATATGAGATAACGCATCAAGAATCCATTCTAACGGCTTTAAAATATATCTTAATACGGTAAGTAATCCAGAAAGTACTTTTAAAACTGGTGGAAGTAAAGATTTTACCAAAGAATTCAAGAAAGTACATATTACTGGCAAAACAGCGTCTATTACTGGCTGAAGCTTTTTAACTAGGTTATCAATTAAAGTCGTCATCGGTTCTTTAAGCTTTTCAAGAACTGAGCCAACTAAAGCCGAGCCAATCGCTAAAGGTCCAATTGACTTCGCTATTCCACCTAAAGCTTTTCCTATTCCACCTAAAGCAGATTTTCCAGCTGACTTCGCTTTATTTCCTACTCCTTTCCAAAATGTCGTTGTTCCGCCATCGGTAATTTTATCTTTTAAGGCACCAAACTTATCCTGCACTCTTGATTTAATTCCACCCGCTAAGTTTCCTAAGAAACTTCCACTTCCACGTTTTTCATCTTCTTGAACTTCTTTTAAATGGTCTGAAGCTTTTTTAAGTTCATTTTGAGCGCTTGCTACTGCTTCAGTTAATCCTTCTTGTTTTTTTTCAGCCTCTGCGATTGCTTTTTCATATTCTCCTAATTCTTTACCGACTGCACCTTGAGCTTTTTCTTTAAGAGCGTCAATTCTTTTTTGAATTTCTGTGGACTTTTTCTGATTTTCTGCTAATACTTCTTGTGCTTTTGTTACATTCTTTTGAGCGATTTGTTCTTTAGCAGATAGTTTTAATTGTCCTTCATATGTTTTAGATAAATCTTCCAAATCTTGATTTCTTTCATTAAGTTTTTGAATATATTTACCTAAAGCTTTTTGTTCCGCTTTTTCAGATATAGTTAATTCTCTTTTTCCAGAAAATCTTTCAAGTTGAGCAAATCTTGAATTTGCTTGATCTAAAGATCTTTGGTTATTTGTTTGAGCTTCTCTTACATTTGCTAATCTTTGCTGAGTTCTACTTTTAAGATTTTCTTTACCTGAAGTATTAAAAGCGTATGCAGAGTCAAAAAATTTAGAAACAATTGATTTCTTTGCAACATTTTCTAGACTTGTTTCTACAGAGGCTTGGAGTCCACCCTCTTCTTTGCCGGTAATTCTTCCTATGAGATTTTTAAACAGAGCTAATATCTTAGGGGCAACAACGGTTAGAGCGGTTAATATAATCGGACCTAAGCCTAATAGCCAACCTTGAATCTTATTAAAGAATTTCTCTATTTTTTTACCGAGTGCTTCAGTATTTTCAGTTAATTCTTCAAGTGCTTGCAAGCTTTTTTCTTCAGGAGTTACGGATTCATCTATTAATTCTTCCATATCTCCAGTTTCCATTTTTGCCATTCTGGAAACTTCTTTGTAACTTAAGCCCATGGATTTAGCAAATTGAGAACCAGCTATTGGACCCATGTTCATTATTTTATCTGCCATTTCTTTAAAGGCACCATTATTCAAAGCTTCTTCGGCTCCACCGTTTAAAGCATCTTCAAGACTTAAACCTAACTGGCTATATAAGAGGATGTTATCTTCTATTCTATCTGGGTCTGTTAATTGATTTATTAATTCAACTGATCTTTGAGCAGAGATACCTACTTTTTCCATTGCTCCTACAAGAGCGGTTGTTTTAACAGCGGCTCTACTAATCTCTTCTGATGACTTTCCAAAAGCCGCCATGTTATAAGTCATGTCGGAAATCTGTTGAGTTAAAGCTTCCATTCCGGCTTTTGATATACCGACTTTTTGTTGAACTTTTACCATTCCGGCTAAAATTGCATTAGAAGCCTTAGTGGATAAATCTCCCTGTTTATTAAGACTGATACTTAATTGAGCTACCGCCGTATTTGAAACACCAGTGGCACGAGCAAATAAATCTATTCCTTCTGCTGCCTCTTTGATATTGTCGGAATACTTTGCCTCTGACAAAGTGGTTACTAAATGTAAGGCATCTTGATAATTAGAGCCTATATCTTTCATCATGCCAGAAACAGAACCTTCGAGAACTTTTGCATGCTCTCTTCCTTTACCCATTTGAACTGCCAAAGCAGTCATATTGTTATTTAAAGTCCAAGAGTTTTTTGCAATCTGTCCTAAAGAGGCAATAAAGGCTCCACCAGAAACCATGCTTACTATACTATCTGTGGATTGAACCATTTTGTCCAATGTGTTGTAAAGCCCATCGAGCATTTTGGTTGTTTTCTTTCCACTTGTTTCAACAGTTTTGGTTGTACTTTCTATATCATCTTTTATTTGAGATGTTTGATTTCCAGCCGTAAGAAGCATAGCGTTTGTTTTTTCAAGAGTCTTATTTAAATTGTTTACTGTTTCTTCGGTAAGCTCAGCCATAAAATTAACTTTTTAATTATCCAACTTTATTGCTACTTGTACCACTCGTGGCTTTTTCAATTCCTGGGTAGCTCATAATTTCCAAAGTTGTTGTATATCCAGATGCCGAAATATTATGTGTGATCTTTGATATAACATAATATCCTGAAAGTTGGCTTTGTGTGTAACTTACATTTCCAGACCAAGCAGATTCATTTTGAAGTTTAACATCAAGATATATTGGATAACTATATGGAGCAAACTCCTTTTCAAATCTTAAAGATGGATCTCCTAAAACTTCCAAAGTTCCCCTTTTTATTCCATTAACCATTTTATCTGCTAAACTATTTCTTTCATTAGGGGTAAGAGCAACAACATTTGCAAATTTAGGAAAAAAGTTGCTAGTTGTTATTGTACTGAAATTTTTATTTACATTTGCTCCTCCGCCATCATAAGATCGGCTGTTTTCTAAAATATTTACTTTATCAGTTCCAGCAATTACGGCCATATTAAGCATTCCAAATTCAGACGTGTTTTGAACACTTAAATTTTTTACACAATGTTGAGAAGCATTCCCGTTTCCCCAGCAATATCTTCTTAAATATTTTGGGTAAAAAGGTTTAGAATATCTAAATCCTACAACTGTTTTATCACCACTAGCTCCTAAAATAACCCACTCCATTTTTCTCATGGTTGAAATAGATTCAACACTTGTTGTAACTTCAGAACCATCTTCGTCATAAACTGTGTATTCTTTAGTGATGTCTTCATCATCTGTTTTAAAAGTATCTACACTTTTATCACCTACTTTAGTTTTTGTTCCTTTTGGTGTGTATATTTTTAATGGAGGACATTGAGAAGTGTATGAAGAAAATAGAGAAGATATTGATTTGTAAGATTTGGAAGAAATTGTTTTTTTATCTTTTAAAGCAGATTCATCATAATTATTTTTTGCTTCTTCTCCGCCAAGTGATAAAGTTATAAGTTTTCTATTATCCTGACTTAATTCATTAAGCTCTGTTTGGAGAATAGCTATGTCTTTGTCAAGATTTATCATTGTTTTATTGTAATCTTTTTTTATTCTTTCCAGCCCCGTAGTATAATCTTCTGAACCACTTACAAATTCAAAAACCTCGTTCCAAAATTTAGTTGGATCATATTTTCCTTTTTTTCCAGCATATTCAGGATTGTCCCATATCCAATTATTTACTTCGTCTTTTACTAAAACTCCAGAGTTTATTGAGTTAATTATT
>ONEP01000277.1 GCA_900316875.1 Candidatus Ruminimicrobium bovinum | reverse complement strand
AGGCTATTGCTGCTGATACTCGCAATAAAGAAACGATGGCTAAGGCACAACTTGACAATGCTACCAAACTTGCTATTGAGCAAATGAAACAGCAAGGTGAAAATGATAGAAAGGCGGCTGAAATGGTCAATGACAATATGAAAGATTTGCAGAACCCAATGATTGATGGAGGTGTTCTCTAATGTTTGCAATAGATAATCTTACATTAAAGCGTATTCATAATGGTAGACTATTCATTTACAACCAAGACACAACAGACTTGGCTAATGTCTACACTTATGAGAATGCTCAATATGTTGATGCTCCAAATCCAATTTATTTCGTTGAAGGTGTACCAAACAATACTTATTTCTTGAACAACGGCATTTATGACTGTGTTGCTCAGGAATATGTTGGGGATAGTTCAGATCCAAGTGGTGATTTAAGACCTGAAATGTGGGTTGAAGAATTTAGCACTAAGATTGGATTTGAATTAGAAGTAAATCCTAATGCAAGTGAAGATGTTTTGAGTTATACCAGCATTGATGCATTGCTTAACGCTCCTGTTGGTGGTTATGCAAATGTTATTGGTTATTGGACTACAACAGACTGCGAACCTAGAACGTACTACTGGGACAGCACTTGCGTTAATGATGCTGATGGTGGTTTAATCATTCAGAGCAATAATAGTGATACAGGTAGATGGATTCTACTTGTGAATGAGATAATGAAATCTGAATACTATGGAGTGTATGGCAACCATCAAGAGAACTTAATCAACTTATTCAGATACAATGATTTGTATGGTTCAATGAGTTTATGTTCTCCTAAGACAATTATGCTTGCACCTGGTGAATATGGAGATGGATATACTCTATACAATGCAAATGGTAAGCGAGTAATATTCTCCAAGGGTGCATCTATTAAGGCCGGCAACACTGTTAGATGTGAAAGTTATGAAGGCACTGGTGTTATTGGTAAACTAATTTGTAATTGTCCTGCTAGATTGAGTAATTTCAGAGAATTGAGTGATTTCTTGAATTGTGGTTCTAGTACACTTATATTTGATAGAGATGGTGGAAATACTCTAGCATTGAACAAGACATTGACTGATGTTTGTTGTATATTTGAACAAGCATTTGGTATTGGAAGTGGCGGTGGACACTTATCATTTGATAGCTGTGCCATTGAAAGTTGTGGAATGATAATACAGAATGGAAACATACACTTTAGAAATTGTGCTATCAAGGAATCTTGGTTCAGTAATCCAAGATTGGTTACTCCAGATGCTGCTTATGATACCAACATAACAATTCTACCAAACAACTTTACTTATGCTGAATGTTATTTTAGATACATGAATCTTAATTTACCAAGTGCATTGAATCTAGATTGTGCAGGAATGAGATTACAAACAAGTTATGTGTTTGGTGGAACACTACAAGACATTACAATCTCCAATTTGAATACCAGTGCAAGACTAGGTATTGGATGTTCAAGTGCAACACTTAAGAATTGTAATCTTAGATTAGCACAGATAACCTCTCCAAACACTTACATGTACAATTCAACAATTGAAGAGGGATATGTATCTGGTACAAGTAATGGTACGAACAAGATAGTAAAACACTTTGAAAATTGTAATTTCGGTAGTGCAGTAGATTTCAGAATGGAGAGTACAACTGCAATAGACTTATATGCTAAAGACTGTAAATTTGGTGATTCCAATAGACAGGTATTCTACAGCAATAATGGTCTAGATATTAGTAGAATTGGTAGTAAAACTTATTTCAAGAACAATGTTGGAATTGGCGATAACTACTATCCATATTTCTTGATTAGTGGTTCAACACCATATCCTGCATCTATTGCAAGTGGTATACTCCATTTCAATGATGAAGTTGGTACAGAGAACTGGAGATATGGTCAAGTGTTCTACAATTTCCAACCTTGGATTAGATACGATACACTACCTTGGGTTAACTCACTAAACAATGCAGTCACAAGTGACATGTATGAACCTGGTACTAAAGACATTACTTATTCTTATGACTTCCCACGCTGGGCAGATGGCAAGGTTTATGTGCCACAATCATTGAGTATTAGTGCTAAATTTGCTGAACCTAAGATGATTAACATTAGTGCTTACATTAATAATTTAAAGGTTTATTTAGAGAGAACAGAGAGGTAAAGAATGCTTCAGTATTTATTCTCACCAACAAAGCAATTTACTTACGAAAGTGGTAAATTGTTAGACGCTGGTAAAATCTATGTTTATATCAAAGACACTACTGACCTTGCTACTTTGTATGATAATGACGAAGACATGATTAGCAATCCAGTGATATTGGATGCAAATGGTAGAGCAAGTGTTAAGGCTGATGATACCAAAGAATATAGACTAGAAATCTATACGAATAAAGATGTATTACTTTACACCTGTAATGCTTTCTATGATGGTGAAGGTGGTGGTGGAATTTCAATAGTCAGACACGATGATACATTGAGTGGTAATGGTACTTCTCAATCTCTATTAAGTGTTGTCAACATTCCACTTGCAGTTGATGAAACAATGACTGCATACAAGGACACTGTTGAAGGCAAGGAAGCATTAGTGCTTGGCGTCAATGGTGAGTGGTTCAATGAAACATTTAGTGGTGCATTAAGTGGTAAAGTAGATACATCTGCGTTTGAGGAATGCTGTAGTGCTATGAGTGCTGCAGTTAGTGGTAAAGCTGATTCATCTGATTTGGATAACTACTATACTAAGATTGAGACAGACAACATTCTAAACAATTATGTTCAGAGTGCTGAATTGAATAACTACTACAAGAAGACTGAAACAAGTTCCAAACAAGAATTGCAGTCTGCATTT
>ONEP01000278.1 GCA_900316875.1 Candidatus Ruminimicrobium bovinum | reverse complement strand
GCAGTGGTAGTCGATGCTTCTTTGGTCGATGAAGACGCTTTTGTCGCTTTCTTGGCGGCAGACTTAGCTTTGCTTACCGCTTTCTTTACTTCAAGCGACGCTCCGCATTTCTTGCAAACTCTGATCTTAATTTGCTTTCCGTCTTTATCTTCAAATTTGTGAGCGACTCTCGTTGTTTTTCCGCATTCGGGACAAACAATCATAACATTTGACGCATCCATTGCCGCCGCTTTGTTGATAATAGCCGATTGCTCTTGTGCGCTACGCGCTTTCTTGTGCTTTTTAACGATATTGATTCCGTCAATCGTAACAGTGCGTTTAACGGGGTCAGTCGATAATACCGCTCCGCTCTTGCCCTTTTCTTCGCCGGAAATTACTTGTACATAATCGCCTTTCCTAATATTCAAACTTGCCATACTTCCTCCTTACAGCACCTCGGGAGCAAGAGAAATAATCTTCATATAATCTTTCTCTCTCAATTCCCTTGCAATCGGTCCGAAGATACGAGTGCCTCTCGGTTGCTTTTGCGAATCGATAATAACCGCCGCGTTGTCGTCGAATTTGATATGTGTACCGTCCGCACGTCTGATTCCTTTGTGCGTTCTCACTATTACCGCTTTAACAACATCACCTTTCTTAACTACGCCACCGGGAGTCGCCGTCTTGACGGACGCGACGATTACATCGCCTATATTCCCGAATTTACGGAAAGAACCGCCTAAAACTTTGATACACATAAGCTCTTTCGCGCCGGTGTTGTCGGCAGCTACCAATCTTGTTTGTGCTTGTATCATACGTCTCCTCCTTACTTAGCCTTCTCGATAATCTCGACGAGACGCCAATGTTTGTCGTGACTTAATCTTCTCGTTTCGCTTATCAATACTTTATCGCCTATACCGCAAGCGTTTTGTTCATCGTGAACTTTGACTTTACTTGTACGGTTAACAATCTTTTTATACAAAGGATGCTTAACTCTTTGGCTGATAGCTACGACAATAGTCTTATCCATCTTATCGCTTACTACAATGCCTACTCTGTTTTTTCTCAATCCTCTTTCCGTCGTTTCTGCCATCTCTCTACCTCCTTAAGCCTTTTTGCTTTCGGCAATCTCACGCTCGCGAAGTACAGTCAAGATGCGCGCAATATCTTTCTTGCAAGCAACCATTACCATAGGGTTTTCCTGTTGCCCCGTAGCGTGCTTTAAGCGGAGAAACAAAAGCTGTTCTTTAAGCTCATCCAGTTTTGTATTCAATTCATCATTTGACATGCTGTGAATCATACTTGCTTTCATTCTGCATCTCCTCCTTCCCGAGCTTCGACTTCACGCTTAACGAACTTGCACTTTACAGGCAGTTTGTTAGCGGCAAGTCTCAAAGCTTCTCTCGCCGTCTCTTCGGGTATTCCCGCCATTTCAAACAACATTCTGTCAGGTTTGACGACTGCTACCCAATATTCCGGCGAACCTTTACCGCTACCCATACGGGTCTCGGCAGGTTTCTTGGTGACGGGCTTATGCGGAAATATATCCACCCAAACTTGTCCGCCACGCTTAGTATATCTCGTCATAGCGATACGAGCCGCTTCGATTTGGTTTGAGTTGATCCAACCGCATTCAAGTGATTGGAGACCGAACTCACCGTATGCTATCGTATTGCCCTTGTTTGCGCGACCTTTCATTCTGCCACGCGAAACACGACGTCTTTTAACTCTTTTAGGCATTAACATTAACGTACACCTCCCGTTACAGGATTAACTTTTCCGAGAATTTCTCCCTTGTATATCCAAACTTTTACGCCGATACAACCGAAAGTCGTATGTGCGATAGCGTAACCGTAATCTATATCCGCTCTTAAAGTTTGAAGCGGAATCGATCCCTCGTGATATTGTTCCGATCTTGCTATTTCGGCGCCGTCAAGACGTCCGCCTACCATACACTTGATACCCTTTGCACCCGATTTTACACTTCTGCCGATAGCTTGCTTCATTGCGCGTCTGAAACTGATACGTTTTTCAAGTTGAGCAGCTATACCCTCAGCAACAAGTTGCGCGTCAAGGTCGGGTCTCTTAACTTCAAGTACGTTGATGCTTATGTTCTTATTAGGGCAAAGCTTAACAACGTCTTTTTTCATATCTTCTATTCCGGCACCCGCTCTGCCGATAATTATACCGGGCTTAGCGGTGTAAACGTTGATAATAATCTTGTCAGCCGCTCTTTCGATAACAATCTTACTTACAGCCGCTTGATAATATTTCTTTTTAAGGAATTTACGAATTTTGTTGTCTTCGACTAAATTATCCGAAAAAGTTTTCTTTTCGGCGAACCATTGCGAATTCCAACCGTCGATTATTCCTACTCTGAGCCCATGCGGATTAACTTTCTGTCCCATAACTATCCTCCTTACTTCGCCACCGTATCCAAGATAACGGTAATGTGACTTGTGCGCTTGTTGATGCGATGTGCGCGACCCTTAGATACCGGCTGTACTCTTTTAAGGATAGGTCCTTGATCCGCAAAACACTCCGCGACAAATAAATCGCTTCTGTCAAGCCCGAGATTGTGTTCCGCATTGGCTGCGGCGGATTTCAAAACTTTAATTATCGGCTCGCTTGACGTATTCGGAACATTTTCGAGTATCGCAAGTGCTTCCGCATACTTCTTTCCGCGAATAATATCAAGTACTATTCTTACTTTGAAAGGAGAAATCCTAATATATCTTGCAATCGCAGTCGGACGCTTATCGGCGTTTTCTTGATGCGCAACAGCTTTTTCTTTACTTCTTGTAGCCATAGTTTTCCTCCTTACTTAGCACCGGTCGTCTTCTCGCCCGCGTGACCTTTGAATGTACGCGTGGGAGCAAATTCACCGAGTTTGCAACCAACCATATCTTCGGTTATGTATACCGGTACGTGTTTTTTGCCGTCATGAACGGCTATCGTATGACCGACCATTTGCGGAAATATCGTTGAAGCTCTACACCAAGTTTTGACGACTTTCTTATCGCCCGACTCGTTCATAGCTTCGACTCTTGCTAACAACCTTGCATCTACGTAAGGTCCTTTTTTAACTGATCTACTCATATCCTATTATCTCCTGATTAGTTAATTCTCTTGATAATAAACTTATCCGTCGTGTTTTTCTTCTTTCTGGTCTTGTGACCGAGCGCGGGCTTGCCCCAAGGCGTCACCGGTCCCGGCATACCGACCGGAGATTTGCCTTCACCACCGCCGTGCGGGTGATCGCAAGGATTCATAACGACGCCGCGGACAGTCGGTCTTACGCCCATATGACGTTTACGTCCCGCTTTACCCAAAGAAACTATTCCGTGTTCCACATTTCCCACTTGTCCGATAGTTGCCTTACAAGTCAACGGAATAAGTCTCATTTCGCCACTCGGCATACGAAGCGTTGCATATTTGCCTTCCTTAGCCATAAGTTGCGCGGCATTACCTGCCGTTCTTGCAATTTGCCCGCCTTTCTTTGCGGTAAACTCAATGTTATGAACCATCGTACCTACGGGAATATTTGCAAGAGGCAACGCGTTACCGACTTTAATATCCGCGTTCTCTCCGCTCTCGACCACATCTCCTTTCGTAAGTCCGAGAGGCGCGAGAATATATCTCTTTTCACCGTCTGCGTATACAAGAAGCGCAATGTTCGCCGAACGATTGGGATCATATTGAATCGAATCAACTTTTGCGGGGACATTATCCTTATCACGCTTAAAATCGATAATTCTGTACTTTTGTCTGTTACCGCCGCCGATATGTCTTACCGTTATTCTGCCCGTTGCGTTTCTGCCACCGCTCCTACCGAGCGATTCGATAAGACTTTTTTCCGCTTTTGCGCCTTCCGTCAACTCGTCGTACGTGCTGACCGACATTTGACGCGTGCCGGCTGTCTTCGGTTTGAATCTCTTAATAGCCATATTGTCCTCCTTATGCTAAGCTCTCGAAAAATTCGATTGCTTTGCTGTCGGCAGTCAAAGACACAATGGCTTTCTTATAAGCTGCGGTATAACCTTCGCTTCTTCCCTGTCTCTTCGGCTTTCCGTCGTAATTACTCGTATTGACTTTGCTTACTTTCACGTTGAAAATCTGTTCAACGGCACTCTTGATTTGAGTTTTGGTCGCACGCTTGTCAACTTCAAAGGTGTAAATCTTCGAGCTGATGCCCGCATAACACTTTTCCGAAAGAATCGGACGTTTAATTATATCGTAATTTTTCATAGTGCGTATGCCTCCTCGATTTTCTTAACGGCACCCTTGGTCATTACACACTTTCCGCTTGCCACCAAATCGTATACGTTGATAAGTTCTGCGGACGCGAGCGTTAATTTCTGAATGTTGCCCGTTGCTCTCAAAACCATTTCGTCGTTATTATCCGTAACTATATACACTCTCTTGTCGGATAAATCGAAAGCTTTAAGCATTTGAACCGCTTCTTTTGTTTTGCCACCGAATTTGATATCATCTACAATTACAAGTTCATTATCGGCAAGTTTTGCGGAAAGCGCGCTTCTTAATGCTTCGTCTTTTGCTTTCTTGTTAATCTTTTGAGAGAAATCTCTTGGCTTCGGCGCGAATACCACGCCACCACCCGTCCATTGCGGAGCGCGAATAGAACCTTGTCTTGCACGACCCGTACCTTTTTGTCTCCACGGTTTAACGCCGCCTCCTCTCACTTCCGCGCGCGTCAACGTGCTTTTCGTCCCTTGACGCTTGTTGGCAAGCTGAGCAACTACCACTTGATGTATAAGCGACTCGTTGTATTCCGCTCCGAATACGCTGTCGTTTAACGTTACCGTTCCCACTTCTTTGGCGGTCATATTATAAACTTTTGCTTCCATCTCAGACCTCCTATGCCTTTACAGTTTGTTTAACGACAACTATACTGCCTTTTGCGCCCGGGATAGCACCCTTAACAAGCAAAAGATTGCGAGCTGCGTCAACCTTGGCAACCAAAAGGTTTTGAATAGTAACCTGTTCGTTACCGTATTGTCCGGGCATTTTCTTGTTTTTGAATACACGCGACGGATCGGAGTTACTGGATAACGAACCTACTCCTCTGTGATAGCCCGAGCCGTGTGCCATCGGTCCGCGGTGCGTGTTCCATCTTTGAATTGTACCCGAGAAACC
Source organism: Candidatus Ruminimicrobium bovinum (assembly GCA_900316875.1). Classification (GTDB taxonomy): domain Bacteria; phylum Elusimicrobiota; class Endomicrobiia; order Endomicrobiales; family Endomicrobiaceae; genus Ruminimicrobium; species Ruminimicrobium bovinum. Next base: position 428 of record ONEP01000278.1, on the reverse strand, counting down.
GCGACCGCGCGTTGTTCCCGTTACGTCCACGAAATCGCCTTCCGCGAATACGTCACACTTGATTTCCTGTCCGACTTCATATGCCGAGCAGTCAGTAAGTCTCAATTCCTTCAACACTCTCTTCGGCGTTACTCCCGCTTTCTTAAAGTGAGCCGCCATAGGTTTGTTGACGTTCTTTTCTTTAATTTCGCCGAACGCTACTTGAAGAGCGTCGTAGCCGTCGTTATCGACGGTTTTCTTTTGCACTACCGGACACGGACCCGCTTCAATTACGGTAACCGGAATAACTTTCCCGTCCGGAGCAAAGATTTGACTCATTCCGAGTTTCTTTCCAATGATTGCTTTATTCATAGATAAAGTTCATCCTCCTAATATATTGTTTTACGCCTATACGCGCACTTTTCAAATTAAAGTTTTATTTTAATATC
>ONEP01000279.1 GCA_900316875.1 Candidatus Ruminimicrobium bovinum | reverse complement strand
TCTTCGCTTCGACGATAGACACCGTAGGCGGCGGTAGCGGGATCCGCAAAGAAGTGCTGCTGGCGACCAGTACCGCCTCGCGGCAGACACATGCTCCGGCGGAGATCGATCTGAGTAATATGCGCATTGACCCGCAACTGTTCGGCTCGGCTTATCTGCCGGTAGCCGTTCGGCTGGAAGGAACGTTCCCGTCGGCATTCAGCCACAGGATGATTCCCGAGGGTCTGACGGATAGTGAGCGATTGGATAGTTCCGTGCCCACCAAGCAACTTGTGGTGGCCTCTGGCAGCGTGCTCCAGAACCACTGGCAGCAAGGGCAGCCCCTGCCGGCAGGCTATGACCGCTATTCGGGCATCCAGTTTGGCAACAGGGACTTCGTGGTGAACGCCGTGCTCGATCTTGCGGACGATAACGGACTGATCGCTCTCCGCGAGAAGACGATAGCTTTGCGGCTGTTGAACGATAGGCGTGCACATGCCGGGCGGATGACCATACAGGTCGTAAGCGTTGTGACGCCTCTGCTGCTGATAGGGCTGCTGGCGGGAGGTGTAGGATTAATACGAAGAAAAAGATATATTTTGTCATGAAAAAGGTGCTGTTATACGGCTTGCTGCTTGTCGCGATGAGCGTGCAGGCACAAGAGATAATGCCCTATCCGACGGATACAATAGACGGGAGGGTGTATTACCGCTATACGGTGGAGAAGAGTATAGGTCTGTACCGGATCAGCAAGAACTTCGGCGTGTCACAGGAGGCTATCTTGCAGGCTAACCCCGAACTGGAAGAGAGAGGATTGCGATACGAAGAGGTCATCCTGATTCCGACGAACCTGCCCGTAGTTCCGCACGTAGCGCAAGAACCGGAGCCGGCGACTACGGCGCAAGCGCCGGTAGCGGAGGAAACCCCGGCAGCTCCGGAAACTCTGGAAAATCCGGCTGCTCTGGAAGCTCTAGAAGTTCTAGAATCTCCGGAATCTCCGGAAGCCGCGGATTCCTCAGCCATCGCTTACACCGATACGCTGCGGCTGGCGTATATGTTACCTCTGGATGCCGGTGTGGGGCAGCGCAATCCGATGATAGACCGGTTCTACGACTTCTACGCCGGTGCGTTGTTGGCGCTGAAACATCAGCAACCCGTGTGGACCGACAGCCTGGGCGTGAAGCACACAACGTACTACGACATCCATACGTACGATGTCGGCAAGTACGGCAGTACGGTAATCCAACTGATTGATTCGGGTGCGCTGGCGCAGATCGACGCCTTCGTCGGACCTGCGTACCTCAAACCTGTGGAAGTACTGGCAGCGTACGCCCTGGAGCATAAGAAACCTGTGTTGGTTCCGTTCCTACGGCAGGTGACGAACTTCGCCCACAATCCCTATCTGATGAAGTTCAACCCCTCTGACCAGATAGAGACGCACGCTCTGATGGAGTACCTGGATACGCTACGTACTGCGACGAACATTGTGCTGGTGGATGCATACAACGACAAGATGGATTATTCGCACGGCATACGCATCTTGCGCGACAGTATCATGGCGCGTGAGCTGCCCGTCACCCGTACGACGATACGCCAGATCCTGGCGGACTCGGTAGGCGCTGTGCTGAAAGACAGCGTGGAGAACATCTTGCTCTTCCATTCGGAGCGCTACTCCAACGTACAACTGCTGATGCCTTATCTGCTCTCCGGCAGACAAGGCAAACAGTTGACTATACTTAGCAAGTATGCATGGCAGGGCGAGCGGATATTGCTGCCGCAATTGTACATGGGCGTGTTCCGTACGCCTGAGGGCGAGGCATACACGCAATACGAACAGGATTTTGCGCATTACTTCGGGCACACCCTTTCGTCCACGCAGCCGCGTTACGACCTGTTGGGTTACGACCTGACGCAGTATCTCATCCGGGCTATGCGGGGCGGATCGTTCCACGCATCGGATACGGTCTATGACGGAATACAATCATCTATACTGTTCAAGCAGACAGGAGATGGAGGATACGAGAATACACATATTATCATCCAGAAGCGTTAAGCTGCTGCTGTTGCTGCTGCTCGCAGGTGGCAGGATAGTAGCGCAGCCCAGGCTGGAGCAGGCGGAGATGTTCGTCGGCGTCTATGGCGGTGCGACGGCATCCACGGTGTTCTTTACGCCGAAGGTGGACGGCATGGACGATCTGCTGAAATCTCCTATCGGTTGGGGCGCCGGCGCAGTGTTCCGCTACGGTGCGCATAAGGTGTGCTCGTTCCAAGTGGAAGCGGGCTATGCGCAGTATGGCTGGCGCGAGTACGACAAGGACGGGAACTTCGACTACCGGCGCAAACTGCATTATATCCAAGTGCCGCTGCTGGCGCATATTCATTTCGGCGGCGAGCATGCACAGGGATTCGTCAACCTCGGCCCGCAGGTAGGCTACTGCTTCAACAATGCCGAGTGGTCGGGTACGAAGCAGACGACCTCGACCTACCAGTACCGGCCGATCGATCATCTGTTCGACTGGGGTGCGACAGGCGGAGTAGGATTCTACGGGATGCATCGTAAGGCCGGAGTGTTCCAACTGGAACTACGTGTGTATTACAGCTTTGGCAGTTTGTACAACACCTCGCGTGCCGAACATTTCGCGGCATCGAATATGTTGACAGCCTGTCTGAACTTCGCCTACATGTGGCAGATAAAATAGCGATCAGTAATTAGAAATCAGATAAGAGAGAATATATGGAAACAACAAAGAACACCTACGTAATCATGCGTCTGTCGTCGTTAGGCAACGTCGCGATGTTAGTGCCTGTAGTGACGCAACTGAGCAATACGTATCCGAACGATGAGTTCGTGGTAGTGGCACTCAAACCGCTGCAAGCATTATTCCACGGCCTGCCTAATGTCCGTTATCACGAGGCAGCACCGGAGGTGGAGCATGCGCAGGGACTATACCGTCTGTTCAAGCAGATCAAGGGGTATAATCCGACGAAAGTGTTTGATATGCAAGACGATGGTCGTACGCGGATCATACGTTGGCTGCTTAAGTGGAGCAATATCCCTACCTCAACTATCGACCTCGGCAGTCGCGAGCGCCGCGCGCTGAGACGTATGGGTTACGAGAAGGCAACCCCGCTCAAGCCGGAGGTGGAGCGTTATGCTGATGCGCTCCGCAATGGCGGATTGCAGCCGGCAGGCGATGTGCCTCTGATGGCGGTTAACCAGTCAGCGGAGCAGAAAGTGCAGCTACTCTTCGGGACGAAGACGGAGCGCTGGATCGGTATAGCTCCGTTTGCCAAGCACCTGTCGAACGTGCTGCCGT
>ONEP01000280.1 GCA_900316875.1 Candidatus Ruminimicrobium bovinum | reverse complement strand
GATTTTTTCATTTTCAATCAGAACTTTATCTTTTTCTAATTTCCTAACTTTCCACATTAAGTTACTTTTAGCTTTGGATTTTTCTTCACGAATATAATCGATTTCCTCTTGTAAAGATTCAACTTTTTCAATTAATTCCTCTTTTGAAGAATTTTCCAAATCATCAAAATCATTCATGTGAATCATCTCCATTAAAATTTCTACAACAAAGTTACTTTTAATAACATTTAGTAATTATAAATATTTAAAGTTATTTATTTTAATGTAATCAAACAAAAATTTTGTGGATAAAAACAAAATTTATTAATGAAAATAATATAAAAATTTACATAATTAACATTAAAAAACTGATTAATATGGAATGCGAAATTTGTGGTAAACCAGTAAGTGAAACAAATCCTACACGAGCAAAAATTGAAGGATCAGTTATGGTTGTATGTAAAGAATGTGCTAAACTTGGAACAATACAAAAAGCACCCCCAAAACCTAGATTCCAGCAAAACAAAAAAGGAAGAAAAACCACACAACCAAAAAGAAATTATAGAAATGATGAACCTTCAGACGAATTAATTGAAAATTATAATACTGCTGTAAGGAATGCTAGAGAAGCTAAAAACTGGTCTAGAGAAGATTTAGGGAAAAAAATTAATGAAAGAGTGTCTGTTATTAACAGAATTGAATCTGGAAAAATGACTCCAGATAATAAATTGACAAAAAAATTAGAAAAAGCATTAAACATTACATTGCTTGAAAGTATTAATAATGATGATTTAAGCCAGTACATTAATAATTCATCTGGTGAGAGAACACTTGCAAATATTGTAAAAATTAAAAGAAAATAGTTATGATTTTAATATTATAACTATTTCCACAACTTATTTTTTTATATACATTAAATAATATTTACATTATGAACATTAGCCGCTTTATAAACTTCATCCGGCCAGACAGATGACTGTACTTCACCAATATGGGCTCTTTGTAAGAAGAACATGCATATTCTTGACTGTCCGATTCCACCACCAATACTATAAGGCAGTTTATTTTCTAAAATAAGTTTATGGAAAGGTAAATTAGCTCTTTCTTCACAACCTGCCAATTTAAGTTGGCGAGTAAGAGCTTCGCCATCAACACGAATTCCCATGGAGGAAAGTTCTAAAGCAATATCCAATATAGGATAATAAACTATGATATCCCCGTTCAATTCCCAATCATCATAATCCGGAGCACGGCGGTCATGAGGTTTTCCGCTGCGCAAATCGCCACCAATTTTCATCAGAAATACTGCACCTTTTTCTCTAGCTATCATATCTTCTCTTTCTTCGGGTGTTTTATCTGGCCAACGATCTTCCAATTCCTGCGTGGTAACAAAATAAATTTCATTAGGAAGAAAAGGATTCATGAAATGATATTTACCGCAAACATAGTATTCAGTCTGCTTGATAACCATAAAAATTCTAAAAACTACTTCTTTTAGCATTTCAATATTTCTTCAGATTTATCAATCATTATTTCCCAATCCCATTGGTCTACATAAAGAGAATGAATATTGTCCGTACATTCATCTTTTCTAATAGCCGTCATATCAGCATATAAACCCTGACGTCTTTTAAAACCATATCTATACAAAGCAACCCTTTTCCATTTTGCTAGTGAATGAACAATTTCAACTTCTCTGTTATCTTGTTCTTTAATATTAAAAGAAACAGGGTCTTCTACACCATTCAAATTATCATTTAATCCACTTTCGGGAGTCACAAAAATAGGTGCTGAAATACGAGTTAAATCAAGCGCATTAGCAAGAGCAACCTGAAAATAATCTTTTACATCCTTAATAGCTTTTTGAGTATCAATAATGCTCTGTGGACTTTCATAATCATCCGGAAAATAAAATTTATTCATGACCCCACCTTTTAATAAATAAAAAAAAGAGGAAGGGACGCAAAATTTTTTAGTTGATTTTTGTTTTTAGAAAATTTTGTTTGTTTTTTATTTTTTTCAGTTGTTTT
>ONEP01000281.1 GCA_900316875.1 Candidatus Ruminimicrobium bovinum | reverse complement strand
GGCATCATAACCATTCGAGGCGCATCTATCTGCACTTGTTCCAAGTGCTGATTCCATTGCAGTTTTCAATTTGTTCTTTGTTGTTGTTCCATCTGTTTGATCTTGACTATCTCCTACCCAATAATTTGGTCCTAAACAAAACTCATGATTATTATAATATAAACATGCTTCATGTTTATCTGTTGTTTTTATATACATTGGATTTGTTGTAAATTGTGCATAATTGTTTTGTAATTGGGCTAATGTTGGATATGTTGTTGGGCTTCCACTTGTCCATGTTGAACCCCAATTCGTACTCTTTTGTCCTAATGGATATGAATAGTAAGCTCCATCAAAACTTGCATTCCAATAATATGTTGGTAATTCATACACTTCTTTTTGTATTATTGCTTGAGCAGAAAAAGATGCTCCTGCATTATCTGTTTGATCACTATCTAAATTTACAAATGTTAGTGTTATATTCCATGTATCTGTCTTTGGATTATTTGCTTGATTTGGTACACTTATTGTATAATCACTTGCTATTTGGATTAAGCCATCTTCTTCTGTTACATCAAATCCTGATACTCCTTTAACTGTTGTATATGTTAAGCCACTTAGTGATGTAACTGCTGTATTTGTTGGATCTGTTATTGTTAATATTAGTTCTGCATTATTACTTGTTTTATGAAATGTATTATTTGTTATATTTACATACAAATTATATGTTTCAGTTGCACTATTTGTTGTACTATTTGCTCTTAATTGAGCACTAGCTGTTGTTGATCCTGATTGATTAGGTTGTCCTTCAGCAAAGTTTTGCTGTGTTACTGGTCCTATACTAACATCAGCTCCAGTAGTAAACGTAAGTGTATCTACTGTTGCTGTTGTTACATTTATATTAGCTGTTGCTCCACTTCCTATTTGTCCTACAAAATATGCTAATGTTATACCTACAACTGATAGCAATAGTACTATTGCTATTACTACTATTAGTTTTTTGTTATTATTTTTTTCTTTCTTTTTCACATGCACACCTCTATTTTTTCCCATTTTACTATATATATATATTTATATCAAGAGGTTTTAAGTAGTTTTTACTTACTCTTGACAGTATATTTGTAAGCAATATTTATTAGATTCATAATATATAATAGGTGAATATTTATGTATGGAACAAATACATTTAGTTTTTCTAAAATATTAAGTGGTGTATCAAAAACATTAAATATAGCTAATCAATTGATTCCAATATATCAACAGAGTAAACCATTAATAAGTAATGCTAAGAAAGTTTTTAATGTAATAAAAGAGTTTAATAATACTACTAGTAATAATACTATTATTGAGCCTAAAAAAAACACTATAAATAGTGTTTCTAATAATACTAATCCTGTATTTTTTCAATAAAATGTTCTAATTGTAGTATATTTTTCTCATATTCTTTATTATTTAAAACATTTTCTTGATATTTTTTAAGTAAATATTGCAAATATTCTTTATTATAATTTTTACCAAATTCTATTTCTTCTTTAGTTAAATTGTCTTTTCCCTTTTCATATTTAATAATAATATAATATTTATTATTTTCATATACCACCATTTCTTTTATTATTTTATAATTAATACCTTGCATATATTTTCTTATTTTATCTACATTATTGTTACTTTGAATAATTATCTTGTCTGGTAGTTTTTTAGCATTATTTATTATATTAATTATTGTATGAGCTCCCATACCTGCAATTACGGCAATATCTACATTATCTTTAATGTTATTAAATCCATCACTTTGGACTAGTAGTACTTTATCATTTAAATTATATTTTTTTAAGTTATTTAGTGATTGAGACAATACATTTTTTGATATATCACTAGCAATAACTTTATTTGTAATATTATTATTTATTAAATAAATTGGTAAATAAGCATGATCTGTGCCAATATCTAATGTAAAAGCATCTTTATTTACTAAAGATGCTATTGCTTCTAATCTTTTTTTCTTCAAAAATTATTCTCCAAGAAAGTCTTTTAATTTTTTAGCACGAGATGGATGTCTTAGTTT
>ONEP01000282.1 GCA_900316875.1 Candidatus Ruminimicrobium bovinum | reverse complement strand
TGGTCGGGGTCACATGAAAAACGACATATTGGCTCACGACTTCAGCCACCGTAGCCGTAATTTGGCTCGGTGCCTTCATATGGACGATATAGGTCGTATTCTTGGCAACCTTTCTGATATTGAAGTCGGAAAAATCTATGGTACCTGGCACATAGTTCGGATGTGTGAAACGCAATCTTCTCGTACCGTCGGGTACATAGACCTTATACTCTCCATTTTCATACTTGGAGGCCTGGAAGGCATCCGGGAAGCTCAGGGCAGTGACATTGGCAATCTGGACTTTGATGAGTGCGCAGGGCTCACCGTTATGGTCCTTCACCTGATTCGTTCTAGCCTCAAGGTCATTCGAGGCCATCTCCATGCTTTCCACCACAAGATGGTCCTGGGCAAACGCTGCATAAAAGGCCAGCACCAAAAGGGTGAGTGTCGAAAATAGTTTTTTCATAGGGATAATCAAAAATCAAAATCTGCTAAAGAGAAAATTTCGTCTTCCGGAAGAGGCTTGCCGTTGAACTGGTCGGGTTGCCAGGTACGGACATGCACAACTGGGGCTTCTTCATCCGTAAAGTCCCACAACAGGAAGACATACCCCTCGTCATGATAACTGCTCGAGCTATAACCCTGGTGAAGGGTAACACCATAATAATTCGGACGGGCCCCATCGCGCATCACCTTGATGTCGTCAAAAGTGACGCGGATATAACTGTTTGCATTGAACACGCGTCTCAGATTCGTCAGATACTCTCGCTTCGTCTGCTTCTTGTACGTAATCTTGTCCGGCAGAGGAATGTTGTCGCTTGAACGACGTTTGATCACCTTACCAGTAATGATCAAAGCGTCATCGCTGAAAACTTGCTCCAGGAACGGAAGGTCCTTTTGATTATACGCGGTTCTGAAATGTTCCACATAATCAAGGATAAGCTCTCTGCGCCGAAGATCCTTCACCTCCAGATTCGATTTGATCACCTGCATATACAGATTCAGGTCCAGCGAAAGATAAAAACTCTCCACTTCTCCTTTCCGGTCAAAACTGATGACCGCCTCCTGATACTCAGATTCATTGAAATGGCGATCGTTACGAGGCGTCATCATCAAGGGGATGTTCCGGATCTGATAGCCGTTCGGTGTAACCAGGCATTTTTCAACGATTACATCATCCGTACACATGAAAGGCGAATTCTCCCATAACATGGACAGGGATACGGCCACGTTTTTAGGCAGATTCAACTTTCCGAAATTCAGATTTCTCGCCTCTTCCTGGGCAGCATTGATTTCGGTCAGCAGACTTGACATGGTAAGCTCCATCTTCGTTTTCAAGGCAGCATTATCAAGTCCGTCCGTAATCTCGACGGAAACAGGTTCAGCCGCAAAAGAGGGGACCAGCGCCACAAGGGCTGCTGCAATAAGGATACTCTTCTTCATATACATTATACTATCTTCCTATTTTAATCGGAACCAAAAAGGTCTGTATGTTTTATAGTTGTCAATTCGGTCGTCCCGTAACGTCCACAGGTTAACCAAACGTCCGTCAATCTGATGCATGTAAACCTGCACTTTCTTCTGATTGTCATAGAGGAGGACATAACAATCTCCGTCCGGAATCGGTGTCGGATACTTTCCGAAATCCCGGATCGTAGCCTTGCGATCCGCATAGAACTTATTGAAATCGGTAATCAAGGCAATCTCCTGCATCAAGATCCGCTCAAAGGATCTAAGCTTATAAGCAGGTTGAACGATGGCTGGCTCCGGCTCAGATTCCGGCTCGGGTACCGGCTCAAAAACCATTTCATCGACTTCCACGGCAGCCGTCTCCGTAACAGACGCCTGAACTGCTGATTCCTGGGCCACTGTCGAAAGGACAACTTCCTGCTCTTTCTTTTCTTCCTCTTGCGCGGATGGGGTCACAACCATTAGGACCTCATCATCCTTGACGGGTAATACATCTTTCTTCTTTATATAAACAAACACACGATAGAAATCTCCCCGACGCGTACGGATCGTCTCAATGTCGTTATTCGCCCGTACTACAAAACGTTTCGCTTCCGCGCCTTCCTGTTTGGCCCAGTCCTCGACGGTCAGTTCGAGAAGCGTCAATGCATTGTCAACCGCTGATTCCAAATCTTTTGTCGTTGATTCGGCGAACAGGTAATCCTTGGATTTCTTGATCCGGTTGATCTCTTTGACACGGGCGGCATCTGCCGGATCCTGCGCTTGGAGTACAACAGGGATCGACAATGCAGCCACCAGCGTAATCAGTCGCAATAATTTCATGGTATATTGTGTATTTGGGGTGTTGAATGCTTCTCTTGGTACAGATCCTTCAGGCTATGGGTGGGGATGTATACGTTCATCTTGACCTGGAGTTCCACATCTTCGTCCACAAAACCCGCCGGAACCAGAACCGAGAGCAAATGATTGCAGCCCAGATTCTTATCTTCCTCAATCACGAGAACCAGCAAGCTTCCGTCCTCATATTCATCCTCCACGGCAAAATAACAGTTCATCTTCTGCGACTGACAGAAATTCACCCAAAGGGACAAAGGAATACGGTATTCGGTGTACTTGAAACCGTAAAGCCGCTGGCGGACGTGAAGCGTGTAGTCGCGCAGATGAGGAATCTGGAACAGATTCGCAGCTGAATAGACGGGCTGATCCCTCTCAAATATCGGTTCGAATCCCTTCTTCGTCTTTCGGCAGTACATGCGGTCATTGACTACGGGAAGGTAATAGAAGCGGGAGTCGACGGGAGCAAAAACATCATCATCGACCTCTATCATCTCCTTGGCCAGGACAAATGCCGAGGTATCCAGGGGCGTCGATAGAACATCCTGAAAAATAGTCTGTTCGATTTCGATGAGCGGCATACCCGTCAGCAATTCAAAGCTGATGGGGAAACGAACGGCCAGCATGGTTTCTCCATCCGATTCCCATCGAGCCAGGTAGCTCTTGTCTCCCTGTCGGTCCAAAGTAAAAGGCATTTCAGATGAAACGCGTTCAATGTCATAGAAAAAACCCGCTTCAAAGGAAACCCCGTCATCGGCGATCCGTTGTTGGACCGGGGATTCCTTCCATAGATACAATTCCAGGAAATACCGCTCCAGAAAATCACAGACCCTCTCATCGACCAACTTGGAAACTTGCGGATGGAAAAGACGGAAACCAACATGTCGGACCATCCGGGAAGAATCCAACCGGACATGGACCGGCATCCGGAACAACTCCCCGACGATTGTGTCACCAACCGCCAATGAATCCGAGGATGCGGGGAAGCCTATCTCTTCACAAAGTTTGTGGATCAGTTCGGAATGATAGCGCAATGCCTGACACTCTCCTACTGTGTAAAAGAGTGTCAGACATAGCGAGAGGATTAGGAACCGCTTCATCAGACGGGATTACTTGCCGATGATGATGCTTCCCTTGACGGTGTTCGTCCTGTCATACCAGACACCTTGGACAAGCTTTCCATCCGAGAATTCTCCGATGACGTAATCACCCGGCTCCGCATAGCGTTTCTGCGGATCACGGCTGTCAATCAGGTGACGGGACGTGTAGGTCATCGTCCCATTCACATCATGGGGCTGTCCGTTCTTGAGATTTCCTTTGAACGATCCATAGGAGAACTGGGTCACCTTAGGCCTGGCTGGCTGGGATACCGTCTTCGTCTTTTCAACGACTACCGTATCCCTCCGGACAAGCGTATCCTTCTTCTCCACAACGACTGTATCATGGACAACGGTCGGTTTTTCCACAGGCGCAACCGGCTGCTCGATGTCGGGAGTCGCTTTCTGGACGGGTTCATCTGAAGCCGACTTGTGGTTCAAAAGCATGATGATGCCGACAACAATGGCCGCTATCAAAGCCAACGCTCCGGCGATGATGCCGATCGCCTTGCCGTTGAAAGCTTTTTTCTGATGAATCTCTTCCAACTTCTGATGGCAAGTAGGGCAGGAAAATGATCCGTCGATTTCCTCAACTTTCGACTCTTCGAAAACAGTGCCGTTATCGGCATCCTTGCAGTTTCCGAAATTTGTACATTGAAACTGTTTGCTCATGGTTTCTCTTAGGCTTTAATGATGTTGATGGCTTCCCGGGCCGCCTGGGCAAATTCCAGGAAAGCGGGAGCACCCGTATTGTTGCCGGTCTCCGGGAGAATGGTTCCGGACAGTAACTGCTGCACCTTAGGGACCAGCTCGGCCTCCCTGTTCTTCAGATGCATGTATTTGGTCTTCAGAAGGTCGACCACCTTTTCCTTCAGATCCTCACAGAACGCTTCCGTAAACTTTTCGGAAGTACCGATCTCCGTGAAGGTTGGCGCAAGAGCATTCAACGTCTCCAACCCAAGCAGTTCGTCTACTTTGACCGTACCGTAGGCGGTTCGTCCCGTTCCGTCCATTAAATCTCCGTTCTTGATGATATCCATGGCCGTCGCTAGAATCACATAAGGCATGAATTCCCTACGGAGTTCGGACTTCATCTTCTCGGGAGCCAGGAACAACGAAGGAAGACCTGTACCGTCACCTTCGGTATGAAGGACAACACGGTTCTGGTGGACTTCGCTTGGTGAAACATTGTTGGTCAGATAGTCATACTTCTCCTTATAGAACTTGAGGTTGTCAATAACACGGAAGGGGAAACAGTACGTGATGGACAGGACACTGATCTCGTTTTGCCGGTCGCCGGTCATATCAACATGCAAATCGATACCGGCTGTACCCGCGGCGACCAAAGCATTCTTCAGTTTCACCGCAAATGCCTGTACCTGCTGATTACCTAGCGGATTCGGCATGTATACAAGGATAGTCTTCCGCTGCACGGTCTGACCAACCTCGGTCGTCGGATTGTTGTTGACAGAGAGCCGGACTTCCGTATCGTTGAACTTCACCAGACCGCCGCTTTCATTCATGATCTTCTGCGCGAACTTCCTCAGGTCATCTTCCGTAGGATAACGTTCGCTGAGCTGCTCCAGAATACTGCGGTTTATGAGTTTCTCATTGTTCTGCAGAAGTGTCGCATCGTGAATGGCGACAACCTTGTTACGAACCGTTTCGTCAAAAATGGCAATCAGCGCATCCAGGTTGATGGTCTCATTCGCACGGCCGAACGTCTTTTCCGATCCGATCCGGGATACGATTTCTGCCCTGACCGCCGTCGAGATGCTTTCCTGATTTCGTTTACTATGAATCATCTCCGATACGAACCGTTTCACACCGGGCTGGTCATAGAACCGGATGACCGTTCCCTTAAGATCATCCAAATCCACTTCGTCCCTACAACGAGCCCCGATCTGTCGGTCAGTTTCGTCGATCGCCTGGTTGATGGTCTTTACGAAATTCTCGATCCGGATTTTGAGAAGGTTAAACTTGCGCAGCAACTCCCGCATCAGTTCAAGGCCGAAACCCACACCTTCTACTTCTGTCCTACGCATGCAAATTTTCGTCATGGTCTCGGAATAGTCAGCCAGGACTCTGTTTCCGCGGATCCAGTTGGCGATCACACCCGCACGGTTGTATTCACTCGCCAGTTTCTTCCTCTCCTCTTCCAGTTTGTCGACAGCCTGACGCAGTTTGACGATGCGGTTCTCATAAACGGAAGACCGCTTGTCGGTTTCATAGATGATCGTATCGATAAGCTCACCCAGATTATACAGGGAGAAACGACCGTCCGACCAACTCTGGAACAAGGAGGTTTCAATCCTGTCCACTATCTCCTCGGCATGCTGCTCTCGTGCGTCTTTCTTTCCCGCGAAGAAATCAGCGATACCGGCACCGCGGAACCCGCTTTGAATTCCTTTCGCGACCAGTTCATTCAACTTACCTATAGGCTGGCTGGTTTCTTTGGCAACCTCCAGCCACCGGGGAACGACCATGCTCCAATAGGACTGGAACGTGCCCCACTTGCCGTCATCAGAAGGAAGAATAGGGATATCCAGAATCAAGTGCTTGTCAGTAAAATGCCATTCCTCCAACGGATTTCCCAATTTTGTATCCGTTCCACGGACATACTCGCCCCAATCAATCTTGGCCGGCTGGTCACGGAATCCCTGATCGTCGTTCCAATTGTTGTACTTCATCTGGAGCAGAGACTGGCGTCCAAGAGAATAAGTGAAGAAATCCTTGATTTCCTCGTCAGGGACCACAATGCGCTTGATACCGAAAGTACCTACCCGCTTGGTGCGGTAGGGAATAATGGCACCATCCTTAGCCTTCTCATAACACTCGGCATCCCAATCCTTGATGTTTTCAAACGAATACGACCGAAGGTACTCCTCGGTATTGTCGTTGTTCTCAAGGAATACCCTGGCAAAAGCGAAATCGGAGACGACCTGCGGAAGTTCCTTGTGCGGTTCGAGAGCAATCCCATGCTCATTCACATTGGTATAAAGCATGAGACCGCCGGCGACATTCTTGCCGGTGAATGTCAACTTCCCAGTCGGGGAAGTACCCGTGACGTCATAAATCTCATGCCGCTTGACAAGCATGGCATTCAATTCCTCCAAGGCGGCATAACCATTGGCATGATACCGGCCAGCATCGCAAGTTCCGGGAGGCGTAATCTCGGGAATCATGCAGAAAGCGACTATGGAAGTTCCGTCATACTGATGAGCGCCGATCGGGGTCAGTTCCTTTCGGAAAGGAGGCAACATACGGGTCTGGCCGATGACATCCAGAATAGCACCGGATCCCGTTCCGCCGGCCAGGCCTGTAAAAATATGGATGTAGGTGCAATCCACCCCGCTGATGCGTTTGGTCGCCTCGTACTGGCGGAGGACGGCGGATTTGTACTTGTCGATGTTGGCTCCAAACAAGATTCTACCTGCGCGACGTTTCTGACCGGCGGCGACACCGAGTTCGCCGATGGTCTTCTGCATCACTTCCGGATCTCCGATGATACCCTTCAGGCCCGGGAAACCACTGGGATTGGCAAAAACCTGATTCAAATCCACGCCCTTGATAAAAACGAATTCATTGTTCGTGAACTGTGCATTCTTACCCAAGACATACCAGGACTTATCATCGGCGCGCATCATCTCATCAGTAGAATCGACATAAACGAAACCGATAGGAAGTTTCGCACGTTCGTCCGCTGTGAACTCCTGATAGAGACGCTTTTTAAACGCCTTGAGCACCTTTCCGCCCGATCCGCCTAAACCGATAAGAATGTGGTTTTGTTGTGGTAGCATAATAGTTAGTTTTAGTTTAATATATTATAAATATGTCATCAATGACTGCTGAAATCGTCCTCCGCACTCGCATACGTAACAAAGGACGAATCATCGAATGAATCATCGTCAGTAAAATGTTCGTGGCGACTGAAATGAAGATCCTTATATGCCAGATAACCGATAATGCCAAACGGGATAAACTGGACCAGGAGGAACAACAGGATGAGCCACATTCTCGTGATACGGACAATCCTTCCCGCTTGAGCCTGAAGGTCATTACTGATATACTGGATTGCCAGTTTCATCCCTCGATCCAATTGGTATAAGCGTTCATGGCTGCTTGCAAAGAAACTCGTGACATCCGCCGCTATCACTTCCGCCGGAACACCGGCATCAGCATGGAGAAAATACCCCAAGAAAGGGAATCGATCGTTGAAATCCTGGCAGGCGCCATTTGCATAAATGCCTCCAACAAGTTCATATGTTTCACTATGGGCCATAGGAATCAGTTTCCCACCTTCTTCTGGGGTCTTGTACTCATCAATTCTCTCCAGTCCCGCTCCTTTTATGGAATAGTAGGATTGTCGGAAACACTCGCTTTGCAATTTGTCGTCATCCATCAAGTCTTCACTCCACGCTTGAACAATCGATTCCGCAACCGGCTTCGTGTTCTTTAATCCGATAAAAGCCATTGTAGCGACAAACGTGATAACCGCCGCTACACAGCAAACGATATGGAAAGACGGGGAGACATGAAAACGCTTGTTCCAAAGCTTCGTGTAGTGGAAGCATACGAACCAGCAGACAGCAGACATGACAAGGGCGATCATGAAATAAAGGATAAATCTCCCGATGCCATCCATACGAATCCCATCTATGGCTATTTGTAATAAATTACGTATCAACTTTAAAAATCGGAATCATCAAAAGAATACCCTGTACCGGATGGGGAGAAATCATCCAGATCATCAAAGCGGGAATCGCTTTCGTCGGAGTACCGTCTGGATCGACCACCAGAAGAAATCAAAATCACGAAGAAAAGAATATTGATAAGGACGAATACAATAGAATGAATCCAAATGGCACGGTTTAACTTTGCCCGTGCAGGAGCCACTCTTTCGTCCATCAACGAATCAATCCGATTCGGAAGACTCTCAATCAAATCCGGAACCCGCGAATCGAAAATCCGCCAAACTGATAGGACCTTATGCATCTTTTCCGGCAACTCGGAAACATGACTGGTTGGCTCGATGATCTTTTCATCCAGCGCCTTTTTTGCATCCACATTCACCAGAGCCATAGATCCTGCCACCGTAGAAAAAAGAAAAACGAGCGCGGCTAAGACGTAATGAATGGACTCAAATGAAATTCCTGGCCGGACAATCTTGGCCGCAAAGAATACGGCCAAAACGACTCCCAGCGAAATCAACGAAGCAATGGATACGACACTAAACATAAATGAGTTCGGAGAACATTCGTACAAAAATACGAAAAAAAATGAAGTTCAATGTGTTTTCCCTAAATAAAAATAAGAAACGTTTCCTACGACGGATACTCATCTCTTGAACAGCAGGTCCATGTCCCGGTCCATCGCCGGTTTTACGAGTTTCTCCGGAACGAACGCCCAATGACCGATGACGGCAGGATCGCCGATGACCTCCGGGTCGATGGAGCCGTTCTTCAACAGGTAATCATACAGGATGTTGCGGATTTCAGGATAACGGGCAACGACGCGTTCGTCGATGTTGTCCGTGTCGATGCCGGTTTCCTTCATCAGGTTGCCGCCGCCGGAAGCGCGGTAGGAGGTCATCGCAACGTTGTAC
>ONEP01000284.1 GCA_900316875.1 Candidatus Ruminimicrobium bovinum | reverse complement strand
TGAGTTTGAATGGTCTTGACAGTCTTGCGAACAGAAGTCTCTGTATCGCGGAATCCTTCGAGCCAATGGTTAAGGTCGATGCCGCACTCGCGAATCACATTGAGCGTCTCATCCTTGATGCCACGTGCTTTCATGACATGGTGGAAATGGCTGTAACTCATGTGGCACGCCCCGCATTGGGAGTGCGCCACTACCATAATCTCCTCCACCCCTAATTCGTAGATGGCTACTATCAGGCTGCGCATCGCTGAGTCAAACGGAGTGATAATCAGTCCACCGGCATTTTTAATAATCTTGGCATCACCGTTCTTGAGTCCCAGAGCCGCCGGAAGCAACTCCGTCAGACGCGTATCCATGCACGTCAAAACAGCCAGTTTCTTGTCGGGATACTTATCCGTCAAGTACCGCTCATAGCTCTTCTCCGCCACAAACTGGCGGTTGAAATCAATAATCTGGTCAATCATAGTTTCTGTATTTTTTATTATTTTCACTCCATCATCTTGATCAGTTGAGCCGGGTTGCCGCCCACCATGGCATTGTCCGGCACATCTCCGCCTCCACCTCTCGCATAAATGGTTCGGTTTTGCGAACAGAGCCCATGGCATCAATTCTATCAAATGGGTTTTCTGACATGTTTTTATAGTATTTGTTGCGTATTGTTGAAAGAAAGCACCCGCATCAGTTGAATGCGAGTGCTTTTCTTTTAGAGATGTGCAGCAGATTAGATCTCCTCTACTCCATTAAGTGCAGCCTCAGCCGCCTCACGTGCAGCTTGGATAGCCGCATACTCCTCCTTGTTGTGAACAGCGATCTTGGAGAACTCACGCAGACCGGTACCGGCCGGAATGAGGTTTCCGCAGATCACGTTCTCCTTCATACCCTCGAGCGTATCCACTTTGCCGCGGATAGCAGCCTCGTTGAGCACCTTGGTGGTCTCCTGGAAGGATGCAGCGGACATGAAGGACTTGGTACCCAATGCCGCGCGGGTAATACCCTGCAGAATCTGCTTTGCCGTAGCGGACTCGGCGTCACGTGCCTCCACGAGTTTCTTATCACGGCGGCGGAGCGACGAGTTCTCGTCATGCAGACGGCGTGTGGTGACAATCTGACCTTCGTGGAGCACCTCGCTATCACCGGCATTGGTGATTACCTTGCGGCCATAGATACGGTCGTTCTCCTCGATAAAGTCCATCTTATCCACAATATCGCCCTCCAAGAAGCGGGTATCACCGGCTTCGATGATCTCCACCTTGCGCATCATCTGACGCACAATAACCTCAAAGTGCTTGTCGTTGATCTCCACACCCTGCATACGATATACAGCCTGTGCTTCGTTGACGATGTAGTCCTGTACGGCAGTCGGACCTTGGATAGCCAAGATATCCTCCGGCGTGATAGCGCCATCGGAGAGAGCCATACCGGCGCGCACGAAGTCACCTTCCTGAACCAGAATCTGCTTGGACAGCGGAATGAGATAGCCCTTCTGCTCTCCCAGTTTGGAGGTAACGAAGAGCTCACGGTTACCACGTTTGATCTTGCCGAACGAAACCTCGCCATCAATCTCAGCCACAACAGCCGGGTTGGACGGGTTGCGTGCCTCAAAGAGCTCGGTAATACGCGGCAGACCGGAGGTGATATCACCACCGCTGTTGGTAGCACGAGCCATAGAGAACAGGATATCGCCGATCTTAACCTCCTCGCCGTCCGTATGGATCAGGCTGGCCTTAACAGGCAGGTTGTACGTACGGAGGATATTGCCCTCTGCGTCCACGATATGTGCCTGCGGCATCTTGGTCTTATCCTTGGTATCGGTGATGGTTACCTCGCGTTTACCGGTCTGTTCGTCGGTCAGCGTCTGGCAGGTTACACCCTCAATCACATCCTCGTAGCGGATCTTACCGTTCTGCTCAATAACGAGCGAAGCCTTATACGGATCCCACTCGCAGACTACAGTACCCTTCGGATATTTCTCGCCCGGAGTGATGAACAACTTGGAAGCGTACGGGATATTGAAGTTAGAGAGCACAACACCCGTCTTCTCATCCTTGAGTTGCATATCGTTCTGACGGCTGACGATGATCACGTCTCCACTCTCAGTAGTGATGGTACGCAGATCTTCGATCTCAACAATACCGTCACGTGTGAGCTCATAGGTATTCTGTGTAGCGGCACCACCAGCCAAACCACCGGAGTGGAAGGTACGAAGTGTCAGCTGTGTACCCGGCTCACCAATAGCCTGTGCAGCGATCACGCCGACAGCTTCACCTTTCTGAACCATCTTACGAGAAGCCAGGTTGCGGCCGTAGCACTTGGCGCAAACGCCCTTCTTGCTCTCGCATGTGAGTACCGAGCGAATAACTACTTCTTCGATACCGGCAGCCTCAATAGCCTCGCATTGCGGCTCACGGATCTCCTCGCCGGCTGCGACGATCAGGTTACCCTCATTGTCATGGATATCGTGTACTGACACGCGGCCAAGGATACGTAGCGTGAGCGATGCAATCGTGTGACCGTTAGCGTCCTTGATAGCGTGTGCACGCAGACCACGGAGCGTACCGCAGTCCTCCTCGTTGATAATCACGTCGTGCGATACATCCACCAGACGGCGGGTGAGGTAACCGGCATCGGCAGTCTTCAACGCCGTATCGGCAAGACCCTTACGAGCACCGTGGGTAGAGATGAAGTACTCGAGCACGGACATACCCTC